>JAQULD010000108.1 GCA_028719045.1 Candidatus Omnitrophota bacterium
TAATTAAGGATATGTTCCGGGCGGCCGCTGAATCTTTGTTCCAGGATCTCGTCCTGCGTAGCCACACCTACGGAACAGTTATTCAAATGGCAATGCCGGAGCATAACACAGCCAAGCACGATCAGGGCCGCGGTGCAAAAACCGTATTCTTCCGCCCCCAAAAGCGCGGCGATTGCCACGTCGCGCCCGGTGCGCATCTGCCCATCCGTCTGAAGCCGCACCCGGCTTCTTAAGTCATTTAAAACCAGGGTCTGGTGCGTCTCGGAGATCCCCAGTTCCCAGGGCAGTCCCGCGTGTTTGATAGAACTTAAGGGCGAGGCGCCTGTTCCGCCGTCACCACCTGAGATAAGGATCATGTCCGCGTGGCCCTTGGCTACACCGGCGGCAATTGTGCCTACGCCGATTTCTGAAACCAGCTTAACGCTTACGCGCGCGCCGGGATTGGTATTTTTCAGGTCAAAAATCAACTGGGCCAGGTCTTCAATAGAATAAATATCATGGTGCGGTGGAGGAGAAATCAAGGTAACGCCCGGGGTCGTGTAACGCGTGCGGGCGATGGTGACGCTTACTTTATGCCCGGGAAGCTGTCCGCCTTCACCAGGTTTTGCGCCTTGGGCGATTTTTATCTGCAACTCATCAGCGTTAACCAGATAATTGGTGGTAACGCCAAACCTGCCCGAAGCGACCTGCTTAATGGAGCTTCTTCTTGAATCTCCGTTAGGAAGAGGGACAAAACGCGCAGGGTCCTCCCCGCCTTCCCCTGTATTTGACTTCGCCCTTAACCGGTTCATGGCGATGGCCAGGGTTTCATGCGCACCCCTGGAGATCGAGCCAAAACTCATAGCCCCGGTAGCAAAACGCCTGGCGATCTCTTCTGCCGGCTCCACTTCTTCTATCGGGACAGGTTTTACTTTTTTGAATTCAAAAAGGCTGCGAAGCGTCGCCGGCTGTTTTGACTGGTCATTGATCAGCCTTTGAAACTCCTGGTATTTCTTGAGATCATTGTTGCGGGCGGCATCCTGAAGGGCGGCAATACTCTCCGGGTTCCAAAGATGGAATTCCCCGTCCCTTCGCCATTGATACAGGCCGCCGTTGGCAAGCTGCGGGATATCAGCCGCGCGGTCCGGGTAAGCCTCTTCGTGGCGCAAAAGCGTTTCACTGCAGATCTCTTTTAAACCCACGCCGCCGATCCGGGAAACCGTGCCCGGGAAACAGGCGTCAATAACGTCTTTATGCAGCCCGAGCGCCTCAAAGATCTGGGCTCCGCGGTAACTCTGCAAAGTGGAAATCCCCATCTTAGAAAGTATCTTTAAGATACCTTTATCAATGGCTTTTACATAATTGTGAAGCGCCTGTTCCACGCCAAGCTTTACTTCGCCTTGCTCGATAAGATAGCGGACAGCCTTAAAACCCAAATAAGGATTGACGCAATCAACGCCATAACCAAACAAGAGGCCGAAATGATGCACCTCGCGGGGCTCGGCGCTCTCTAAAATAATGCTGATCTGGGTACGTAAAGAATGCCTGACTAAATAATGATGCACCGCCGCCACGGCCAAAAGCGCAGGGAGGCTGGCATGCTCTTTATCCACGCCGCGGTCGCTTAATATAATAAAGGTATAGCCTTCTTTTATGGCTTTGCCCGCCTCTTTACAAATATTCTCAAGGGTTTTGGTAAAGCCTTCTTTTAAGGAAACCTCGAAAAGCAGGGAAATGGTTTTTGCCTTAAAACCGTTTTTCTTATAGGCCCTTATTGTTTGGAGCTCCTCGTCAGTCAGGATCGGCCGTTTGGCTGATAATTTATGGCAGTGATCAGGAGTTTCATCAAAAATATTTTTACTGGGCCCAAGATAAGTTTCCAGGCTCATTACCAGCTCCTCGCGGATAGGGTCGATCGCCGGATTTGTGACCTGGGCGAAAAGCTGTTTAAAATAGCTGTAGAGCAACTGCGGTTTACTGGAAAGCACGGCATGAGGCATGTCATTGCCCATGGAACCCACAGGTTCCTGCCCCAGCTCAACCATAGGCTTTATAAGGAATTTAAGGTCTTCTTTACTGTAGCCGAAAGCCCGCATCCGGGTAAGAGTATCAAGAGAATCTTTTGCGGCCGGTTTCTTTTCCAGCTTATCCAGCTCGACCAGATTTCCCGCAAGCCAATCCGCGTACGGCTTCCTGCGGCTCATTTCTTCTTTGATATCATCATCCTGTATTATGGCCCCTGCCTGCGTATCGATGAAAAATATTTTTCCAGGTTCCAGCCTTCCCGACCGCACTATATCTTCCGCGGGGATATCCAGGACCCCGACTTCCGAAGCCATGACCACAAAATCTTTCCTGGTGACGATATAACGCGCCGGCCTTAATCCGTTCCTGTCAAGCACGGCGCCTATCCGTGTCCCATCGGTAAAAGCGATAGCCGCCGGGCCGTCCCAGGGTTCCATGAAGCAGGCGTGATACTTATAAAATGAGCGTATTTTTTCATCCAACAGCTGGTTCTGCTCCCAGGCTGAAGGGATAAGCATCATCATGGCATGCGGCAGGCTCCTGCCCGCGAGCGTCAAAAGCTCAAAGACATTATCCAGCATGGCTGAATCGCTTCCGCCGGAAACAATTATCGGATAAATACGTTTTAAGTCCTTGCCGAATAATTTTGACCGCAAAAGCCCTTCCCGGGCTTTCATCCAATTGATATTGCCGCGCAGGGTATTGATCTCGCCATTATGGGCTAAAAACCTAAACGGCTGGGATAGATCCCAGGTGGGAAAAGTATTAGTCGAATACCGTGAATGCACCAGGCACAAAGCGCTTTTTAAGCCATTGTCTTTTAAATCCAGGAAAAAATTCCCCACCTGATGCGGCATGAGCAGGCCTTTATAGGAAAGCGTGCGGCTCGATAAATTAGTGATATAGAAAAAGGATTTTTGTTTTATTTTAGAAGAGCGGATCTCGTTTTCAACAAGCTTTCTAATGATGTAGAGCTTTCTTTCGAATTCAAGTTCTTCTTTTATATTTTTCCCGCGCCCCACGAATATCTGCTCGATTACAGGCTCGGTGTCACGGGCGGTTTTACCTATATCCGTATTATCAACCGGCACCGGGCGCCAGCCTAAAACAGACTGGCCCTCTTCTTTGATAATTTTTTCGAAAGCCTTTTTGCAGAAAGCGCGTTCTTTCGGTTCACGCGGCAGAAAAACCAGCCCTGTCCCGTAATGGCCGTAATCAGGCAGCTTGATCTTTGCCTTTTCGCAGGCGGTAAGCAGAAATTCATGCGGCATCTGGAACAAAATACCGGCCCCGTCCCCGGTCTTGGGGTCGGCTCCGGTTGCTCCGCGGTGCGCGAGCCTGCGTAATACTTCCAGCCCCTGCCTTATGATCTCGTTTGACTTTTTACCCTTAAAGTTGCAAACGAACCCCACCCCGCAGGAGTCATGCTCGAAACGGGGGTCATAAAGGCCGAATTGTTCTAAGGTGTTACGGTTATCATTCATCATATCTTCTTACAGCTATAATTTATAGGTATTCGGGTTTATCCCAAGCTTCCTTATTTTTACGCGGATGGTATTGCGGTTAATACCTAAAATGCGGGCAGCCTTGAGCTGATTGCCCTCTGTCCGTTCTAACGCGCGTTCGATAAGAGGCTTCTCAATAGTTTCGACAATGGTTTTATATAATACACCTTTTTTTTCAGTATACAAGTAATTTTCTAACTCAAGCACCTTGTTTTTAAGGGAATTAATGTCCATTATTTTCTTCCGGATTAAAGGTTAAATAAACGGCTGCCTAATGTTTAAGCAGCGAAAGACAAAAAAAACGTTCATCACAAGCGGACCTTGCGCTTGTTATGAACGTCTATGTTCAAGCTTTATTTACTGCCTATTTCGGCACTACGATGTGCCTAAATAATATACATCATCTTCTTATTATATACAAGTAATAAATCTTCTCTTCTGGTAACTCTTTTTTAAGCGGCAGGTACGGAGTTTTGGCTCCGTACCCGCCGCTACTATCTAACGATCCTGTTACTTCTTTCCGTCTAATATTTTTTCCGCTTCCTTACGGTAAGCATCCATCACATAAGGAATACCGGATATTTCCTCCGCTTCTTTGGTCAGGCTCATGAGGTCTTTTCTGGATATGCTCTTCAAGCTGAAATTGCGTGAACCAGCCATAAGCTGCTGCAGTCCGACCCTTAACCTCTGGCTGAAGGTATAAATACCGACAGCTCCCAATGGGATATCTTTCATGTCCTTGCCGTATTTTTCCGCTAATTCCTCGTAGCAAACGAAGATCTCTTCGGGTTTGGTCCCGAATTCAGACACGGTCGGGGGAAGGGTGTTGTTTTTGACCCATTCAGTGATGTTCTTGCCCACAAAACCCGGGATCATGAGCGCGCGCCCCATACACACCGCCTTAACGTAAGGAGAGCCCATGGCGAGCACTTTAAAAATATGGTCCTCAAGGGCGAATCCTCCGGCGATGGCGATGTCAGGCACTCTCATTTTTTTCTTCGCCAATTTCTCGCAGAATTCATAAGTAAGCGCCTGCAGATAGAAAGTCGGGATGCCCCATTCCTGCATCATCCTCCAAGGGCTCATCCCGGTTCCGCCCGGCGCTCCGTCTATGGTAAGAAGGTCGATCTTGGCCAGCGAAGAGAACTTCAAGGCCTGGGCCAGTTCGGTCATCGAGTACGCTCCGGTCTTCAAGGTGATCCTTTTGAATCCCAGGTCCCTTAAACGCTTTATCTCTTTCATAAAGCCTTCTTCGGAAACAAAACCTAACCGCGAGTGGCGTTCGAATTCCTTGATCGCGCCCGCTTTGAAAGCCTCCTGGTTAGCGTGGCTTGTAGGGTCAGGGGTAACGATATAGCCGCGTTTTTTCAATTCCAACGCCCTGTCCAGGCTCTTTACTTTTATCTCGCCGCCGATACATTTGGCGCCCTGCCCCCATTTCAATTCAATAGTATCCAGCTTATGTTTTTTGCTCACGTATTCCGCCACGCCTAAACGCGTGGCTTCCACGTTCATCTGTACCAGGATCTCGCCATAGCCGTCATTAAATCTTTTATAGACTTCAATGCGCCTGTCCATATCC
>JAQULD010000109.1 GCA_028719045.1 Candidatus Omnitrophota bacterium
AGAACAAAAATCACCCCTTATCAAAGAAGAAATGCTGACTGCGGGGCAAAAAACAGCTTATGCCGCGGCAACACCGGCTATAATGCCGACCATACTGCCTAAGACCCAGCCGGTGGCTTTCCCGTTTTCCGCGCAGGGAAGATATCCGGAGCTGATACCGCAGCCGGGAACCAGCGCTACAACAGAAATAAATAAAGTATTGCCGCCTACTTATTTGGTGCTCGATGAATCTTTAAAAGCGGGGCCGCTGCGCACGGTGGACATAGAACAGAATAAAACGATCATTCTGATCGGAAAAAATATCCAGAGATTCCTTGCCAGCCAGCCCGATACCCTTCAGATCACAAAACAAGACACTAACCAGCTTTTTATCACCGGAAAAAAACTCGGGTTTACGAACCTTATCGTCTGGGATGACAACGGCCGCTGGACATTGGAATTCCTCACTACTCCTCCGCAGCCGGAAGGCCCAACCATGGAAGAGCAGATCCGCCTCGAGCAGGAACGGGCGGGGGACTTCAAGTTACGTTATTACGTGGATTGGTCCACTTTTGAAAGCGGAAGAAGGGTGCATTCGCTCAAACGCCTGTATTACTACTACAACCACTTACTTACCCTGACCGGGGAAACGCCTTACGGAGACCTGGACTCAACAATGGCTATCCGCACCTTAAACGGCGTATCTGATATCACCACTTACACCATAGGATTGCAAAAGGGAAGATTCTTATCTTTTAAAGATTTCGCCCTGAGGATCTTCGATTTTGACAGCGGGATATCCAACCTCGCTTTCACCAGCCAGACATTGCGCGGGATATTCTTCGATTCTCCGATGTTTAATAAAATGTGGGAATACTCGGTATTCTGGGGCAGGCAGTTCAGCGGCCTTAACGCAAACCTTTCCCCGGGTTCGGTAAACCTGCTTGATTCTTTTCTTGCCGGGTTCAACTTGAATTTTAAACCCAACAAAATGCAAAACTATCGTTTCTCGATTTTCCGCGGATACGGCTCAGACAGAAAAAAAGACATCTCCGACCTGAACCCCTGGGGTTATGACTTAGGGGCCAATTACCGCTTCCAGAACTGGGGTATTGATTATGAAATAGCCAACGACTCCCAGCATTTCGGCAACCTCTTCAACCTGATCTATAAGACCTCCAAATTGAACATTTCTTCGGAATTCAGGGATATTGACAAGGATTTCCTCTCCATGACAGGGATCGGAGACCGGGCCGGGGAAATAGGCGTATTGACCACGGCGAATTACAAACCGCAGAATAACCTCTATGTAAACGGACAGTTAAATGTTTTCCGCGACAGGCGTTTCCCCGCGGAAGATAACCCCAGGCGCTGGAACGAAGACTTTAACGGGGACGTAACTTACCTGCTTGACCAGCTTACCTCCGTCAGGTTCGACTATATCCTTCAGAACGAATTAGGCAGGTTAGGCCAGGTCCGTTATTTAAGCCCCGGGCTGGGCCTAAACAGGACGTTTAAAGTTTTCGACAGGCTTATCAGCACGTTCTTAAATTACCGTTTCCAAAGAAACCAGAATTTCACCGCGCCGGCGCTGGATTATCAGAATGACAAAATCATCGGAGGGATAAGATTCAGCCTCATAGGCAATCTTTATTACTACATCAACAGGGAAATGAACTGGCTAAAAGCCAGGGGGGACGACGGGATATCAACGCCCCAGGCGACTGAAACGGGCGTCGACTGGTCCGGCCAGTTTTTTAATACCCAGCTATATCCGGAAATAAGTTTTTCATACAGGCAGGAAGACCATACAGATTCACCTTTAAGTTTTCTCTCAGGAGAAGATTATATACTGGGATATTTGAAGCTTAGTTACCGCTTTGACGCCAGCAACGAAGCTTACCTTTCCGCGCGCGTGCGTAATATCTGGGCGGGAAACCCCAATATTGTAAAAAGGGTGGAAGCGGAATTTAACGGCGGCATGCGTTACCTCTGGGATACCGGGGTAAAATGGGAATCGGTGGGGCGCATAGAAGGCTATGTTTTCCGGGACTTGAATTCAGACGGTTTAAGGCAAAAAGACGAGCCTCCTGTGGAAGGGATTAAATTGCTCCTGGGAAAAGACAGGTCCAGCGTTACCGACATTTTCGGGTATTACGTGTTCGAAGGCGTAAAGGGAAAAAAGGCTTATGTTTCTTTCGACACTTCAACGCTTCCTTCCGGGTTCGTATTGACCACTCCGGCGCTACAGGAAACTTTTATCGTAAACCACGGTTATGCGCGCCTTGATTTCGGGATAATCTCGCGGTCGGAAATAACAGGGTATATTTTTGAAGACGTGGAAAACACAGGGGAATTCACGAATAAAAGCGTGCCTGTGCAGGGAGTGGTTTTGATCCTGGAAAACGGGAAGAAAATCTTAAGCGACGCTACCGGAAGGTATTCTTTCTCGAACATATCCACGGGCGACCACACCGTAACCCTGGATTTAAACAGCCTGCCGGTTTATTACCTGCCTAAAACCAGTATAACGAAAAAAGTGACCCTTTCTGAAGGAGTCACTTATATCTACAACATTCCTTTAAAACGAACCCAGCAACAAAATAATTAATTACCTGCTATAGACCGTCTGCACGCTGCCCGAAGGATCAGTGGTATTCTCAGCTATCAACTGTTTATCATCCTGCTGCGACTTAACTATGACCGAATAACCGCAGTCCTCGCTAAGGTTCCTTTCCTTTCTCTGGGTATTCTGCTGGGTATCAGCGCTGTTACTGTCCGCTTTTACCGCCTGGCTATCTGGAAAAGGCGGGGCATTGACCCCTGGGATCGCCGGTATCGTGCAGCCTATCCCGATAGTAACCTAATCACCCGCGTACGCGAAACTTACTAACGCTAAAACCATTACCGCGCATAGAATGATTTTTTTATCCATTTTTAAATCCTCCTTAAGCTCCGCATCCTGCAGATCCCAAGTATCTGCAGGATATGGATAGGTTTCCTACCGTGGCAGGTGGGGTTTGTTTTGCCCTAAAACCTCCAGGATACGACCCTCTAAATCTTTTTCGGATTTGATGTTTTCTCCGCCTATATCAAGTTTTTTTGTGAAATCTATCAACCACGCGATGATCTTTGCGCGGGAAAGTTTAAGCCCGGAAGAGAAGAGCGCGTCCTTGCCTAATTTATCAAGGAAATCCACTTCTTCCCGGTTAAGGAAGGTGACTACGCGCTGGTTCTTTTCCTGGATACTCATGTCTTTCATGGCATTGCCTCCAAAATAAAAAGCCCCGGAGGATAAAGGCCGCCGGGGCTATAAAACAAAAAAACCCTAAAAGGCAAAATCTTTTTAGGGTTTTGGACCTCTTTGGCAGCCAGGCTATCCTATTTCTAGGACCCTATTGCTTTGCGCCCCAGCATTACTGCTGGTTTGCCTTTATCAGTAGGTGAATCTTCCGGATTTTCAAAGTTCTCAACTTACAATGGAAGTATAGCACATAATTTCATAAATTTCAAATTGCACAGATGAATAATTGGTAAGTTGGTAAATTTACCAATTATGCTTATTCCAGATAAATGTCTATTTGTTTTATCTTGCGCTCTCTGATCTGGCCGGCAAAAGGAGCAGGGATAACGCCAGAATCAAGTTCCACGGTTTTCCCATCCAAAGCGGCAAAAGAAATCCTGTTTATCTTTGCCCCGTTCTTTCCGAAAGTGTCTTTTCTTTTGGGATTATGGTAAGTTACCCGCACCAGGCTTAAGAAATTGAAAGCGTATTGGCCTTTGCGGTCAAAAAGCCATCCGGCTAAAACAGGGTTGAACATAAGGTTAAGTTCTTTCGATTCATTCAAGATGAAAGGACGGGCCCCCAGGTTCATGGTAAGCCAGATGTGTATGAATTCAGCGGTAGAACCGGAGAGGCGCGCCACAAAACCGTTGCCCCGCAGTTTTTTATCCGGGAAAGCGCTGCTTACGATAAAAGAAGAATTCTCCAGGATGCTGCGTCCGTAATCCTGCGGTTTCTGGAAACAGACCAGGGTATTTTTGAATTCCTCATAGAACTCCTCGTAAAGCCCGTGTTTTAAGATCTCAAGCAGGTATTTATATTCCATGTGCAGCCAGATGGATTCATGCTCGAGCCATCCGGGAGTAAACACCCTGCACCTGCCGATCTCCTCGGGCATATCCAACAAGGAAGCGGTCACTTTATACATCTTTAACTCTTTATCGTAAAGGACGCTCGCCTTTGTCGCTTTGTATATGGCTTTGGCCGTATTGATATCGCCGGTTAACCTCAAGGCGTGCATCTGCCCTTCAAGAAACAGGGGCAAAGGTTTCTGGGAGAATTTTACCGGCTTTAAGTAACCGGCTTCAGGCTGTTCGTATTTAACCACCTCGTTTATAAAATAAGAATTGTAAGTATTATTTTTCTTGTTTAACGCCTTTGCGATTCCCGCGTCGATTTTGCTCAGGGCACGATCGAGTATGGAAATAAAATATTCAGCGTCAGTTTCGGCCTCTTTGCCGCTAAAACCGAATTTAGTCTTTTCCCGGTAGGCTTCTTTAAGCGTGTAACTTTTATCCCAGTATTGGAAATCCCTGTCTTCGGACTTAGACCCCAGGTATTCCTCTAATAGAATACCGAGGTTAGCGATAAAATCCCGGATCTCCTCGCTTAAATAAACTTTTTCGACGCTTGTCGCCTTAAAAGCTTCTTTTATGAAAATAACCAGCCTTTTCAATTCCCAGGTCTCGCAGAGAGAAGAGCCGAAAAGCGCGGGCAGGCCGTTTAAGGCGTCGAACCAGTTAGGCTTGTTTGATTCCATTTCGATCCCGACGCCCGAGGGGTCAAGCGAAGATAATTTATTGGCCAGTATGCAGGCAAGTTTATTTACAAGGGAAGTAAAATATATAGCGCCTTTTCCGTAATCGGCCCTGGCCAGATGAGGACGATCGGGCCTTTTAGCGATCATTTCTTTTTTACCGGGGTCGACTGCCAAAGAATGGAGCTGTTTGGGCTGGCCGTGCAGTAAAACATATTTCTTTTTCCTGGGCTGGACAACTTCCGCGTTATC
>JAQULD010000110.1 GCA_028719045.1 Candidatus Omnitrophota bacterium
GTTCGCCCTTGGTCAATTTTACTTTTTCCATAAGCTCCCTGCGCCGCTTAACTTAAGTCCTCGGCCAATATTCCTCTATCAGCGATTTTTTGATGGCTGTTTCTTCGGGAGTAAAACACAGTTTGAGGATCTCCCAGCCCCTATCCAGGGCGCGTTCCAGCGGGATATTCACCTTAAGCGACATCATTTCTTTTTCAAACAATGCTCCATAATGCAGAAGTTTTTTGTCCCAGCCGCTCATCTGGAACCCCATGGATTGTTTTTCTTTGGTCTGCCGGAAATCGGCAATCAACTGGATCATGGTATCCATGATAGCCCGGTGGTCGCTGCGGGTTTTTCCGTTCACCTGTTGCTTTAGACGGGAAAGCGACCCGAACGGCTCAATAACTCCGTTTTTCAGATAAAACTGCCCTTCGGTAATGTATCCGGTATTATCCGGCACGGGATGCGTAACGTCGTCCCCCGGCATGGTGGTAGCGGCCAGGATAGTAATTGAGCCGGCGGTATCGAAATCAACCGCTTTTTCGTAACGCGCGGCCAATTGGCTGTAGAGGTCTCCCGGGTAACCGCGGTTTGAAGGGACCTGTTCCATGGTAATGGATACTTCTTTTAACGCATCGCAGAAATTAGTCATATCTGTCAAAAGTACCAGCACCCGTTTATTTGCCAGCGCGAACTGCTCAGCCACTGCCAGGCTTATGTCCGGGACCAGCAGGCATTCAACTGTGGGATCGGCCGCGGTATGGATGAAAAAAATCGAACGCGACAGGGCGCCTTGCGATTCGAGCGCATCCCTGAAAAAAAGGTAATCGTCGTATTTAAGCCCCATGCCGCCCAAAATAATGATATCCACCTCTGCCTGTACGGCGATCCTGGCCAACAGGTCGTTATATGGCTCCCCGGCAATAGAAAATACCGGCAGTTTCTGGGATTCCACTAAAGAATTAAACACATCAATCATCGGCAGCCCTGTGCGGATCATTTTGTTGGGAATGATCCTCTTTACCGGGTTTACCGGCGGCCCGCCTATATCAATTAAGTCGTTGTAAAGGTGAGGACCTTTGTCCAGCGGCGTACCGCTGCCGTTAAAAATGCGGCCGAGCAGATTTTCACCGCTGGCAATACGCATGGGATGGCCCAGAAAACGCACTTCATCACCCGTAGAGATACCCCGGCTGCCCGCAAAAACCTGCAAAGAAACTTTTTTGCCATCCAGCCTTATGACCTGGGCAAGGGACGCCCCGTACCTTGTGGAAACTTGCGCTATCTCCATATTCCCAATGCCTTCCGCTTCCACGGTGATCACGTCTCCGGAGATCTGGATAATATTGGTGTATACTTTATGCATTGGCTGTTTCCTTTTTAACTTTATGTTTTTCCTGCACGACCTCCAAAATATCCTTCTCTATTTTTTTAAATTCTTCGGATCCCCACTCCGCGGAATTCCACCCTTTAAAGATCTGCCTTAGGGCCTGAAAGAATTGCAGGGCCTTTTCTTTGTCTTCAAAAGCAAACTCAGCGCTTAAGACATAATAAATAAAATCGAACACGTATTTCTGCCTTTCAGCAGAAGCCGATTCGTCAACCGCGTCAAAGGCATTTTGCTGTAAATACACGGAATCAAAGAATTCGCCTTTAAGATAATCCACGTAATCATTTAACGAGGTGCCCTCTTCTCCGATCACCTTCATCATCTGAACGACATCGTTGCTTTTTCTTAATATTTCATGGCCCCATTCCATTCGGCCTTCTTCTATAAAGCTTTTATACTTGCTCCAGCTGATCAACGGGCCTATCGCGGGATACCTGCGGGCATTGGACCGTTCGCGCGAAAGGCCGTGGAAAGCGCCGACTACTTTAAGGGTAGCTTGTGTCACAGGCTCTTCAAAATTACCCCCCGCCGGGCTTACGGTGCCGCCGATGGTAACCGAACCGGTCTTTCCGTCATATAGTTTAACGATGCCCGCCCTTTCATAAAAGGAGGCTATGCGCGACTCAAGGTAGGCGGGGAACGCTTCTTCCCCCGGTATTTCTTCAAGCCTCCCCGACATCTCTCTCATCGCCTGGGCCCAACGCGAGGTAGAATCGGCCAAAAGCAGTACCTTAAGCCCCATTTGGCGGTAATACTCGGCGATAGTCACCGCCGTATAGACGCTCGATTCTCTTGCCGCAACGGGCATGGAGCTTGTGTTGCAGATAATTACCGTCCTGTCGCTTAAGGGCTTTCCCGTACGCGGATCGATTATTTCGGGAAAAGTTTTCAGGGTCTCAACCACTTCTCCGGCGCGTTCGCCGCAGGCGGCTATTATCACAATATCTACTTCCGCGTGGCGGCTCGTTAACTGCTGCAGCACGGTTTTCCCCGCCCCAAACGGACCAGGTATGCAATAAGTCCCGCCCAGAGCAACCGGGAATAAAGAATCTATCAGCCGCATTTTTGTAACCAACGGCTCATGCGGTTTTAATTTTTCGGCATAGGCCCGGATAGGTATTTTTACCGGCCAGGTCTGTTTTAAATACGCGTTATGGATCTTCCCGTCCCGGTCTTTTAATTGCGCAACCGCTTCGGTAAAATCATACTTTCCTTTTTTTGCTATCGCCGTAACTTCGAGAGAGCCCTTTAAATGGAACGGCGCCATTATATAATGCTGGAATATCTTTTCCTGGACTACCCCCAGTTTTTCCCCCGGACGGATAATATCCCCCGCTTTGGAAGAAGGATTGAATTCCCATTTTGTTTTCTCGGGAAGCGCCCTAAGATATTCTCCGCGCTTCAAAAAGAAACCATGCTGCTCGGCAAGTAACGGGAGCGGGTTCTGCAAACCGTCGAATATCTGCCCCAAAAGGCCCGGTCCCAACTCAACGGAAAGGAGCTCATCGGTAAACTCGGCTTCATCTCCGACCTTTAAACCGGAAGTATTCTCATAGACCTGCATTTCGGCTTTGTTGCCCCTGACGCGGATCACCTCCGACTTAAGCCTCTCTCCGGCATGCAAAATAAAAGCCACTTCATTTTGGATAACAAATGAATCCGTTTCAACGGTAACCATATTGCCGTTAATTTTAACGATCGAGCCTTTTCTCGGCATATACACCCTGTCTTTTAAGTATATTTATCCAAAAGCGCGGCACTGTCCGCGGTACGGATATTTTCCCAACGCAGCAAGATCAATAATTTAAGCGCGTACACTATCAGGAAATCAAAGTCAAAAAAATGCCCCTGCGCCAGCTCTTCCAGCTTGTTCCAGCGCTCCTGGTCCAGTATTCTTTCCGCCTCCGCGACCGAAGGATTACGGTGGGCGTGCAGGGCAATATGCGTTATATACGGCTCCACATATCCGTCATCCGGGCGCAGATATTTTTCCGGATCGATTTTCAGGCGCGAAGCCCTGATTTTTACCAGTTCATTCCTTATGTCCCGGTCAAACTCATACCATTCATGCAAAACAGTAATCCCGCCGCCTTCACAGGGTTCATCTGGCGTATCCGCAATGGCCTCCAGCAGCGCAGTTTCCTTTTCCGGAATGAACCTTTCGCATAACCGGATAAACCTTTCATACAAAAAAGGCGGTTTCCCTCCGAAATGAAGCATAGGCAAGCTGGATATCAAATAGGTATAAAATCCCGTCATAATTACCGTGTGCTGTCCTTTATGATCCGGCTCAATTCCGGCTTCAAATGGCCGCTTATATATTCGGCGAGCGCCTTATCGGAGAAATCGTAATGCGATTTTCCCGCGTCGTAGCTTATGTTAAAGCCGCCGGATAAATCTTCCGAAGGCCTTAAGGTTATTCCGCGTTTTAACTGTTCCTTCAGTTTTTCTACAAACCCTTTTTCCAGTTTTTCGAAGTCCTCTTTTTTAAGCGAGATAATTATTTCGGTTTTTTCCGCGCAGGGACTGTCCTTGATCAGTTCCGTAATAACCCTGGCCAATTCTTCGGGGGTAAGCGCCTTACGGATATCGGAAACTATCAAGTCCTTAAGTATTTGGAATATCCCTTTCTTAAGCTCCAGAAGCATATCCCTGGCTGCCTGGGCAAGCACAACTTTCGTGCTTTCTTCGGCCTTAGCGGCTTCTTCTCCTGCCGCGGCGACGATCTTATGCGCGTCCACCGTTGCCTTTTCTATTATCTGGGCCGCTTTCTGCACCGCTTCTTTTTCTATTTCTTTCGCCTTATCCTCCGCGGCTTTTATGCCTTCCCGCTGAATTTTGTCTATCAAATCCTTTATCTGCTCTGCCATGTGCGTCTCCCGATATTGCGCATTTTTTTTGCCGCATCCAGAGGGTCGGCTGCCTTCAAAATAGGCCGGCCTATAACCAAAAAGTCGCTTCCCGCCTCTATTGCCTGGCTTACTGTAGCCGTTCTTTTTTGGTCGTCGGCGGATGCGCCGTCCGGCCTTATGCCCGGAGTTACGATCACAAATCCCCGCCTGATCTTTTTTCTCAGCAAAGCCGCTTCCTGCGCCGAGCAGACTACCCCGTCCAGTCCGCAAGCCATTCCCGCTTTTGCCAGCCTTAAAACTTCACCCGCGCCGGCTTGTTTACTGGTAAGTACCGTGACCCCTATCAACAGCGGCCTCTTTGTCCCAAGGAGGCGCGATTCTTCCTTCGCCGCCCGGACCGCGGCAACAAGCATTTCTTCTCCGCCCGCAATATGCAGCGTGAGCATTTTAACCCCCAAGCGCGTCGCCTGGCGCACAGCGCAAGCCACGGTATTCGGGATGTCGAAAAATTTCAGGTCCAGGAAGACCTGCGCGCCTTTTTTTTGCACCCGTTTAACGATCTTTGGGCCATAGGCGGTAAAAAGCACGGAGCCGATCTTAAAGATTTTTACCCTGGGATA
The DNA here is from genome assembly GCA_028719045.1 of Candidatus Omnitrophota bacterium. The sequence continues at coordinate 4,845 of JAQULD010000110.1, forward strand.
GAGTTTATTGACGAAATATCCCGCCCGCTGCATATTTTCCACGTCCAAAGCGAGGATTATCTCGGCTTTCCGTTTTGCGTATATATTCTTTTTCATTG
>JAQULD010000111.1 GCA_028719045.1 Candidatus Omnitrophota bacterium
CCCAGGAAACAGGCACCGGTTTCCAGCAGTTTAAAAGTATCGGAGGCATCGCGATAGTCTATCATGTAATTGAATTCCTGAGGTTCATGCAGCGTGCCGTGCACAAGGGTGAGGTCAGCGTTTTGGTAAACCAATTTCAATGACGACAGGAAAATATTTTCGCTTTCGCCAAGTTCACCTTTAGTCCAGATGATCGCCCGGCGGGCGTCTTCATTAAAATAATCCGCGGGGAACAAATTCACGCCCGCCCAGTCATGATTACCGGCAACCGTGATCATCGCAAGGCGCTTTAACTCCGCGATACATTCCCGGGGATCGGCTCCGTACCCGACTACGTCTCCGGCGCAAACAAACTCGTCTATGGATTCTTTTTTATATGCTTTGATTACCGCTTTGAAGGCTTCTAAATTGGAATGGATATCTGAAAAAATGGCGTATCGCATCAAAATCTTATGCCGAAGTCTTTAAATTCCCCAGTAGCATCAAGCCAGTTTATATCGGCATCCTGGATATAGCGGGAAAAATACCGGTCAATGCGGGACAACAAATCATTTAACAGGCTTTCTTCGGCTTCTGCCACCAATTCGACCTGGCCGTTATGCAGATTTTTTACCCAGCCTGTCACGCCTAATTCCCCGGCAATTTCTTCGGCAGTAAACCTGAAGCCCACGCCCTGTACCCTTCCGGAATAGAAAACATGGACCTGTTTTTTCATGAAAACCAACCTTTTAGAAAGATTGGTCGGGGCGACAGGACTTGAACCTGTGACCTCAACGTCCCGAACGTTGCGCTCTAGCCAAACTGAGCCACGCCCCGTTTGCAAATTGCGAAAATAAGTATACCAGAAATCAGCGTGAAACGCAATAATTACAAGTTAACATAAGTTACGGCCTTTCGCAGGCTTGCTTGGCGAGAATATCGAATTCAATGTTGACCCGGTCCGAATGGCCTTTAAAACTTAAAGTGGTGTTCTTAAGCGTATGCGGTATTATATATACTTTAAAAGTATTGGATCTTTTTTCCACAACGGTCAGGCTGATCCCGTCTACCGCGACCGAACCTCTGGGCAGGATATATTTCAGGAAGCTCGCCTCAACCGCTATTTCGAAACACAGGTTGCCGCTTACAATCCTTTTATCGCGTATCGTGCCAACGCAGTCGACGTGGCCGGAAACAAAATGGCCGGAAATCCGGTCGCCCATCTTCAGGCTGCGCTCGAGGTTAACCTTGTCAAGGGGCCTTAGCGATCCGATATTCGTGGTTTTATAGGTCTGCGCCATTACCTCAAAACTCAAAGTATCCCCGGCCTTATTTACGACGGTAAGGCAGGCCCCGTTAACCGAAATACTATCCCCTATTTTTACGCCTTCCGGCACTTTTTCCGCCCGGACGGCCAAGGAAAATAAATTTCCGCGTTTAGCTATTTCTTTTATACTGCCTAATTCTTCCACTATGCCCGTGAACATAAATTACCCCGGTAATTTACCTTACCAGCCCTTCGATGAGAAAATCCTCCCCGATACGCCGCAGCTTTACCTCTTTTAATTTTATCGCCTTATCGATGCGGGATATGCCTCTGCCCATGACAGAACTTATCGCCTCTTTGCCTCCGATTACCTTAGGGCTTATGAAGAATAAGACCTTATCCACGAGCCCGTCATCAAACAATGAGCCGATCAAAGTACCGCCGCCTTCTACCAGGACGCTTGTTACCTGCATTTTGGCCAGCTTCTCCAGCATATCCTTTAAATTTACCTGCCCAACTTTTTCTTTTACTTCCACGATCTTCGCTTTCCTGGACAATCCTTCCCTGTTCTGCGTCACCTGGCCCGCCTGGGAAGGCAGGGTAAAAATGAACACTTTACTGTTTTCCGAAAAAATATTGGCTTCCTGCGGCGTGCTTAACTGGCTGTCGATGATAACCTTGAACGGCTGCTTTTTAGCGAACCACGCGTTTAATTTTGGATTGTCCCTCAATACGGTATTCACCCCCACTACGATAGCATCGTAATACTGGCGCAGGCGGTGGGAAAAAACCCTGGATTTATCCGAAGTTATCCATTTCGAATCCCCGGTCTTGGTAGCGATCTTGCCGTCCAGCGACTGCGCGACTTTCACCGTCACGTAAGGCATTTTTTTCGAGATGTATTTTATGAAAACGGCGTTCATTTTTTTCAGTTTATCTTCCAGGACGGGGTATACTGTCTTTATCTTATACTTTTTCAATACCTCGACGCCTTTTCCGTTATTCAGCGGATTAGGGTCGATCATCCCGATCACCACTTCTTTTACTCCGCTCCTGATTATCCTGTCCACGCAGGGAGGCGTCCTGCCGAAATGGGTGCATGGCTCCAAAGTGACATAGAGGGTAGCGCCCCTGGCGTCCTTTCCCGCTTCATCAAGGGCGATAACTTCCGCGTGCGGGAAACCCGCTTTCTCGTGATACCCCTGGCCGATGACTTTATTGTTCTTTACCACCACTGCCCCTACCATAGGGTTAGGGCTGGTCTTTCCTTTGGCCTTAAGCGCCAGTTTTGCCGCCAGGTTCATATAATATTCGTGATTCTTTTTCATGATTATTTTCTCGCCGCCTTTAATTTTTCCACAAACTCATAAGGCAGCTTTATTATTCCCATTTTAACTTCAGGTTTCACCGTTCCGTGGCAGTCTGAGCCACCGGTAACTAAAAGGTCTTTTTCTTTCGCCAGTTGCAGGTAGAAATTTATCAAGGACTGGGAATGTTCAGGATAATAAATTTCCAGCCCCATGATGCCGGCTTCAATGATCCCGGACAAAACCGTATCATCCCTGATAGTGTAAGGATGGGCCAGGACCGGGATGCCTCCGAATTCCTTGACAAGGTTGATCGCCTCCCGCGGGGACAATTTGAATCCCAAAACATGCGCCGGGGATTTATCACCGATGTATTTCCGGAAGGCTTCTTCTATGGACGCGACCAGCCCGTCTTTAACCATCGCCCTTGCTATATGCAGCCTGCTTATACTCGAAGCCTTGTTCGTGATCCCGAAAACCGTCTCAGGCCTTAAATCGAGGCCGAGTTCTTTGAGCTTTTCGATTATCCTGTAAACCCTTTCCACCCTGGTTTTCTTGAAAACATCGAGCTTTTCTATTAAACCCTTATTTTTATAATCAATAAAATAGCCCAGGAGGTGGATCTCGGAATTTTCATGCTGGCAGGAAAGTTCTATGCCCGGGATAAGCTCAATGCCGTTTTTTTCGGCGATTTCCGAAACAAAAGGCATGGCATCGACCGTATCGTGGTCCACGACAGAGATCGCGGCAAGGCCGGCTCTCTTAGCCTCTTTTATAAGGTCTTCGGGCGTAAATGTCCCGTCGGAGAAAGCGGTGTGCAAATGCAAGTCGGCGAATTTCACTTGTTATCTTTTCTTTCTAATTTTATCTTATCGAGTATGCCGTTGACGAATTTTCCGGCGCTCAGCCCCGAATATTTCTTGGCAAGGTCCACGCCTTCATTGATTGATACTTTCGGAGGGATATCTTCCCGGAAGAGAAGCTCGTAACCGGCAAGGCGCAAAACATTCCTGTCCACGACAGCCATGCGTTCGAGCTCCCAGTTGGTCGCGTATTTGGCGATCTTTTCATCGATAAACTTAAGGTTGTCCCTGACGCCTTTTACCAGCTCGCAGGTGAATTCTTTCACTTCTTCCACGAGATCTTCTCCGGTATTGGCCTGCCAGAAATCTTCCAGCGATTTTGTGTAATCGTCGCGGGTAATATCTATCTGGTAAAGGATCTGTAAAGCTAATTCGCGTGATAAAGTCCTTTTGCGCATGAGTGTTTTATTATTTAAGCTGCGATAATAAATTGGCCATTTCGATGGCGTTTAACGCGGCATCCCTGCCTTTGTTGCCGTCTTTTGTGCCGGAACGTTCGATCGCCTGCTCTATGGTATCAGCGGTAATAACCCCGAAAATAACAGGCAAGCCGCTGTCCATGGAAACCTTGGCCACGCCTTTGGCGACTTCCGCGGCGATGTAATCAAAATGCGGGGTGGAACCGCGTATCACCGTGCCCAGGCAGATGATAGCGTCTATACCTTTAGACCTGGATAATTTTTGCGCCACGCTTGGTATTTCAAACGCTCCCGGCACCCAGGTAACTGACAGATCGTTTTCTCTGGCTCCGTGCCTGACCAGCGTGTCGACACATCCCGAAACAAGTTCTTTGGTGATAAAATCATTGAACCTTGAAGCGACGATCGCGAATTTCTTTTCTTTGGCGATAAGATTACCCTCATTAGTCTTTACCATTTTCCCATCCTCCTTGTTAATGACATTATTCTATATCTAACATATGGCCGAGTTTTTCTTTTTTGGTTTTCAGGTAATGATAATTCACGGGATTGGATTCTATCTCCAGCCCCACGCGCTCCACAACCTTCAAACCATATCCCTCCAAGCCGACAATTTTACGCGGGTTATTCGTGATAAGCCTTATATTCTTTAAACCGAGGTCAGCCAGTATCTGCGCCCCCACTCCGTAATCCCTGAGATCCGGCTTATGGCCAAGCGCGACGTTGGCCTCCACCGTATCAAGGCCTTTGTCCTGCAGATTATAAGCGCGTATTTTCTCAACCAGCCCTATGCCGCGCCCTTCCTGGTTCATGTAAAGTACTACCCCTTTTCTCTCTTTATCGATCATTTGCATCGCTTTTTTCAACTGTTTTCCGCAGTCACAGCGCAGAGAACCGAATACGTCCCCCGTCAGGCATTCCGAATGCACTCTCACAAGCATAGGCTCATTGCCCGGTTCACCCATAACATGCGCTACATGGGTCTTGCTGCTGATCAAATCGCGGTA
>JAQULD010000112.1 GCA_028719045.1 Candidatus Omnitrophota bacterium
AAAGCTTTCCATCGGCGGGGGCATGTGGGGAGGCGGGATGATGTTTAACGAAATCGTGGTCCAGTCTCAGGCGAAAGAGATCCTGGATGAGATGGATATTAAAACCCGCCAATACGAGAAAGATTATTACCTGTCCGATTCTATCGAAGCCATCTCGACCATCACTTCGAAAGCGGTCAAGGCGGGATTAGTGGTTATGAATTGCATAAGCGCTGAAGACGTGATGATAAGAAATGAATCCATAACCGGACTTGTGCTTAACTGGTCGGCGGTAGATATCGCGAAGCTGCACGTGGACCCCCTTACTATGCGCTCAAAATATTGCGTCGATGCCACAGGACATGCCGCTGAGATCTGCAGGATCGTTGAAAGAAAGATCGGCCCGGTCTTAAAAACGGAGACCGGAAAATTGATGGGCGAGCAGCCGATGTGGGCTGAAAGAGGGGAAGAATTCATTATCAAGAACACCAAAGAAGCCTATCCCGGGTTGTTTGTATGCGGGATGGCCGCGAACGCGGTGTTTGGGGGCCCGAGGATGGGCCCGATATTCGGGGGAATGCTGCTTTCCGGAAGGAAACTCGCCGAAGAATTAATCAGGAAACTTGGGAAGGTAAAATAAAAATGAAAACGATCGCTGAGATTAACGAAAAAATCAAAAAAGGCGATGTGGTGGTTGTGACCGCCGAAGAGATCATCGACCTTGTGGATAAAAAAGGCGTAAAGAAAGCCGCCCAGGAAGTGGATGTCGTCACTACGGGCACTTTCGGCCCGATGTGTTCTTCGGGGGCGTATTTTAATATCGGCCATTCCAAGCCGCGCATAAAAATAGGCGGAGGCACCTGCAAGTTTAACGATGTCCCGGCCTATACGGGTTTCGCGGCTGTCGATGTGTATTTAGGCGCAACAGCCATACCCGATGATGACCCGCGCAACAAGATATATCCCGGAGATTTTAAGTACGGGGGAGGCCATGTCATCCAGGAATTAGTCGAAGGAAAAGATGTGCGCCTTGACGTGTCAGCTTACGGCACGGACTGCTACCCCAGAAGAAGGCTTGAAACGCATATAAATTTAAAAGATATGAATGAGGCCGTGCTTTTTAATCTCCGCAATTGTTATCAGAATTACAATATCGCGGTAAACCTCTCGGATAAAATGATCCATACTTACATGGGCGCGCTTAAGCCGAATATGGGAAACGCCAATTACTGTTCCGCCGGACAATTGTCGCCGCTGCTCAAAGACCCGTATTATAAAACAGTGGGCGTGGGGACAAAGATCTTTCTTGGCGGAGGGGTGGGATATGTGGCCTGGCATGGCACGCAGCATAACCCGGGCGTCAAGAGGAAGGAAAACGGCGTACCTTGCGTGCCCGGAGGGACCCTGGCGGTAATCGGCGATTTAAAGCAGATGAAGCCGCAGTGGCTGCGCGGCATGAGCATGACCGGTTACGGCGTTACGCTTATAGTGGGAATAGGTTTGCCTATCCCCGTATTAAATGAAGAAATATTAAAATACGCGGCGGCAAAAGACGAAGAGATATACGCGCAGGTGGTAGATTACAGCCAGGCTTATCCGCAGTGCGTGCCCGGTTCACTCGGAGAGCTGAATTACGCGCAGTTAAAATCCGGCAAGGTTACCATAAAGGGAAAAGAAGTCCCGACCGGCGCTCTTTCCAGTTATTCCAAGGCAAAAGAAATCGCCGAGGAACTTAAGTCCTGGATCAAAAAAGGAGAGTTTTCTTTAACGGAAGCGGTGGCGCCTTTACCCGGAGCTGAATCCGGGTATGCTTTTAAGCCGCTTAAGGAAAGGCCAAGTTTATCGTAACTTGAATTAACTAAAAGGAGTTTGCTATGAAAGAAAAAGTGGAGAAGGTTTTAGTGAAAGTTAGGGAAATGCTTGCCGCCGAAGGGGGCAATGTGGAATTGGTTGATGTAACCGCCGATGGAGTGGTAAAGGTAAAACTTACCGGCGCCTGCGGATGCTGTCCCATGAGCCAGATGACCCTGAAAATGGGCATTGAGCGTATCATCAAAAAGGAAATCCCTCAGGTCAAAGAGGTGGTTTCGGTTTAAGGAAAGTAAAAAACCGGTATTATGCATGGAAAAGGTGATTTAATATGAGTTCAAAACGTATAGTTTTACATTTTCCTCCCCGTTTAGTGGATGAACCGATCGTTTACAAGCTGGTAAAGGAATATGACCTTAAGTTCAATATCTTAAAGGCGTATGTGACCCCCCAGGAAGAGGGCTTGATGATCCTGGAGCTAAGCGGCAAGGATGAGGATTATAAAAAAGGCATAGAATACCTACAGTCTTCGGGCGTAAGGATCCAGCCTTTGAGCGAAGATATTACCCGCAATGAAGCCAAATGCACTCATTGCGGCGTATGTGTGCCTATCTGCCCTACCCAGGCTTTGGAGGTGGATCCCAGGACACGCAAGGTGAATTTTAACCCCAAAAAATGCATAGCCTGCGAGTTCTGCATTAAGGTTTGCCCTACCCGGGCGATGGAAATCCGTTTATAAATAAAGACATGCAGGAACAAATCCTAGATTTTCTCAAAAAGAAACAGGACTATGTTTCGGGCGAAGAAATAAGCCGGCATTTGAATGTCAGCCGCCAGGCCTTGTGGAAACACATCCAGGAATTAAGGGACGCCGGCTATGATATCGTCGCAGTGCCTCATCTTGGTTACCGCTTGGTTTCTGCTCCTGATAAGCTTTTTCCTTTCGAAATATCCAGCCATCTGAACACAAAAATAATCGCTAAAAAAGTTTATTATTTCGACTCGCTTTCTTCGACCATGGACATGGGCATGAAATTGGGGCTGGAAGGCTCGCCTGAAGGAACGGTCGTATTAGCCGAGACTCAGACCAAGGGAAGGGGAAGGTTCGGCAGGAGCTGGCATTCCCCCAAATATAAAGGCATATACATGTCTTTGATCTTAAGGCCGAAGATCATGCCTAACCTTTGTCCTGTGCTTACGATGCTTGCCGCCGTAAGCATCGTTGAGGCCATAAAAGCAAAAACTGACCTGGATGTCCAGATAAAATGGCCGAATGACTTATTGATCCGCAACAAAAAATTGGGCGGTATTTTAACCGAACTGAACGCCGAGACCGATGAAACAAGTTTTATCGTTATCGGAGCGGGCCTGAATGTTAATAACGGGAAAGAAGCTTTGGTGGCCCAGTCCAGTTCATTAAAGGAAGAGAAAAATGAGGAAATAAACCGCGTAGACCTGCTGCAGGAGGTGCTGCGTAAAATAGAGGAAAACTACGTTGTTTTTAAACAGGCGGGCGGAGCGCCTACCCTGGAAAAATGGCGCGGTTTTAATGTTACCCTGGGCAGAAGGGTCAAGGTCGTATACCACAATAAGCATATAGAGGGGGAGGCCGTTGACATCGATTCTGACGGGGGGTTATTGATAAGAAGGGATTCCGGCCTGACAGAGAAGGTGATGGCCGGGGATATCGTGCACTGCAGGTGATTGTAAACTAAAATTATTCTCATAGTTGACAATTCCCCGCGTTTAGTTTATTATAAACGCATGTTTAAAATAAACCAGCGCGGGATTTTTATTTTCGCCGTTTTATTGTTCAGCGGTATAAGCCCTGCTTTTGGGGAAGATACTACCCTGCAGGAACTTGAGCGGATAGTGGTCACCAAAAGCAATGTCCACCTTATAGACCCCTATACCGCGGATTTGGAAAACCAGGGGTGCCCCGCCTTTAGTTCCCCTGTAGAAGCTTTAAACGGTTTGCCGATAGATTTGCAAAGCCGCTCCCCCAAAGGCGGTATCCATACCGATTTTTCCCTCCGCGGTTCCAACTTCCAGGGGGTATTGGTATTGATAGACGGAAAGCGGATCAATGACCCGCAGACAGGCCATTTCAATTCGGATATTCCTTTAACAAAAGAGGATATAGAAAGAATAGAGGTTGTACCAGGCGCGCCTTCTTCGATATTCGGGCCGGATGCCGTGGGAGGAGCGATAAATATCATTACCAAAAAACCTAAAGAAAATAAAGGCGCCTTTGAATTAAGTTCCGGGGAATACCAGTCCGGGAACGGGATTTTCAGCGTTACCGGTAAAAAAGGCGGACTCGGGGCCAGGGTTTCGGTTGAGGACGGGCAGTCTGGCGGCTTCAGGCAGGATACTGATTTTAAAAAGTTCACTTCATCGTTTGCCTCAAGCTTGGAAATACCCGATGGAGAGTTTAACCTGGATTTCGGCTACCAGCAGAAAGAGTTCGGCGCTTTCGATTTTTATACGCCGGGCCTCAACTACCCTTCCAGGGAATGGACCAGGACTTTTCTTCTTAATACAGGGGCGGTCTTGGATAGAGGGGTGACGATCAAGCCGGATTTTCTCTGGCGCCGGCATTTCGACAAGTTTATGCTGGATGAGACGGGATTGATCAGCAAATATGTAAATCATCACCGCAATGATGAATTTATCCCGAATATTTATTTTCAGAAAGAAACGCAAAATTTAGGCACGCTCGGGCTTGGACTCGAGTACGGAGAAGAAAATATAATTTCCACGAATCTCGGCAAGCACGCCCGCGCGCATGAAAGCGTCTTCCTTGATGACGCTAAAGAATTGACTTCAAAGCTTCGCCTGGGGACATCCGCGCGTTTCGATGATTTTGAAGGTTTTGGCCCTGTTTATACGGGCTCGGCTAACCTCAGGTACAGTGTCGTTAAAAATCAGGAACTGCATGCCGGGATCAACAGGAGCATGCGTATCCCTTCTTTTACGGAACTTTTCTATAACGATCCCACCACGGTGGGTGACCCC
>JAQULD010000113.1 GCA_028719045.1 Candidatus Omnitrophota bacterium
ATAACTCCTGTTTTTAAAAGGAGAGGTGATATATGAAAAGACTTTTAATTGTTTTGTGCGCCATTTTGTTCCTGATCATACTTATGGAAATCGGTTTCGCCGCGGAGGCAAGCCCTGAGTGCGCGTCGCAGGATTCGGTTATTAATACCGAGAGGATAAATTACGAGGCGTCTCCCGTGAATAAATTGGGGAGAGGGGCCGCTAATATGCTTACGTTCTGGGCGGAACTGCCCGCGGAAATCTTCAGGGTTTCCAGGGAAAGAAATCCTTTTATAGGCAGCACTTTAGGGTTTGTTCAGGGGGCCTGCACATCGTTTTTGCGCGCCATGACCGCGGTGTTCGATACCGCGACCTTTGTTATCCCGCCGTATGATAAGCCGCTTATGGAGCCGGAATACGCGATAGATGACGCCGCGAAACAGTACAAAGAGTATTTTGATTACAAAAGGTAGGCTCAGCCGCCGATAAATTCCAGGATCTTTCTCGCGGCGCGTTCACTGGCGCCTTTATCCCCGAGTAAGAGTTTAATACCCGCGAGTTCATTCTTCATTTTTTCCATTCCGGAAGCATCCCTCAGTATCTTAACCGTTTCTTCCGATATTTTCGCGGGATTAGCCTGCCATTGCACGAATTCAGGCACGATTTTTTTTCCGGCTACGATATTTACGATCCCGATATAAGGGATCTTTATCTGCGGCCTGTAGAGGAGGTAGTTGAGCGGGTTCATTTTATAAATTATGAAGAAAGGTTTTTCCATGATCGCAGCTTCCAAAGTGGCTGTCCCTGAGCAGACCAGGCAAAAATCAGCGATATTGAGGCAATCGTAAGTCTTGTCCTCGACTATCTTTAAATCCAGGTCGAGGCCGTAAATCTCTTCGTTATAGGCTTCGATGTCGACATTGGGCGATTTAGCGATGACAAATTGTATATTCCCGATTTGCCTGGCGATAAGGCGGCTGGCTTTCAGCATGACCGGAAGGATATTCCTTATTTCAGCGTTTCTCGATCCTGGCAGCAGCGTGATCGTGGTCTTTGACTCGGAGAGGTTCAGCTGCCTTAAGAATTCTTTTTTCGTTTTGGAAGGCCTGACTATGTCTAAAAGAGGGTGGCCGGCGAAATCCGCGTCTATTGAATGCTTTTTGTAAAATTCCTGCTCAAATTTAAACAGGACGATCATTTTGTGTATATACTTTTTGATGTCCTTGATACGCCCCGGGCGTGAAGCCCAGACCTGCGGGCTTACGTAATAGATCACCGGAAGAGCTTTGTTGATCTCTTTGGCAAGCCTTAAATTGAACCCGGAAAAATCCACCAGTATGACCGCGTCGAATTTCTCCCTTTGCAGCTTTTCCAGAAGCAGTTCTTTCAACGCAATGAATTTCGGTAATTTTATCAGGACATCGAACAGCCCCATTACGGAGAGCTCTTTTATATCGCTGTAGATTTCAGCTCCGGCTTCCCGCAGCATCCCTCCGCCTATTCCGGAAATCTTTATCGCGGGGGATATAGCAAGCATGGCCTTGGCAAGATTTGCGGCATTAAGGTCCCCGGAAGATTCTCCGCAGACGATCAGAATATGTTTTTTTTGTTCCATATATGTTTTTGAATGGTCAGGGCGACGGAAAGGGCTTCTCTGGCAATAGGGCCTGAAACCAGCGGTTCCTGCCGTTTGATCACGCAGGTAACGAAAGATTCCAGCTCTTTTTTCAAAGGCTGTTCTTTCTCGATAGGCAAATCTTCTTTGGTGATGCTGAAAGCGCTCTTTTTGTACACTGAGGCTTTGGCTTCCCGGTAATCCAGGGATATATAAGTGTCTTTTTGGAATATCCTGATCTTGCGCATCGCTTCTTCGGATACGCGGCTGGCGGTCAGATTGGCGACGCAGCCGTTCCTGAAAGTGATGCGCGCATTGGCGATATCTTCGAAGCGGGTTAATACCGGGACACCCACGGCTTCTATCCGCTTAATGCCGGAACCCACCAACCCTATGACGATATCTATATCATGTATCATAAGGTCAAGGACTACGCCTATGTCTATGGAGCGGTTGGGAAAAGGGCTAAGCCTGTGGCATTCAATGAATTTCGGTTCAGTAATAATCTTTTGAGTGGCGGAGAACGCTGAATTGAATCTTTCGATGTGGCCGACCTGGAGGGTAAGCCCGTTTTTCTGCGCTAATTTGATCAGGGCGTCCGCCTGCCTGAGGTTTTCCGTGAAAGGTTTTTCCACCAGAGTGTGGATGTTATTTTCGAGGAAAGCCGAACTTACCTGGAAATGCAGTTTGGTAGGGACGGCAATACTTACGGCATCGACCTTGCCGAACAATTCTTTGTAATCCCTAACGCCTTTGACGCCTAATTCCTGGGATAAACTGTTCAGGCGCGTTTCATCTATATCGCAGACAGCCTCCAGGGAGCAGTTTTCGATCTCTTTATACAGCTTGGCATGAATCCTGCCAAGGTAGCCTGTTCCGACGACCGCGACTTTTAATTTATCCATAAAAGAAAGGATACCAAATTACTCGACAAAAGTCAATGGGTATGATAATATTAGAGAATGCGTAAATACCTGAGATTGTTAAAATTCATTAAACCTCACATCGGGATCTTTAGCGTTGCCGGAGTATGCATGATATTCTCCGCGATATTCGACGGCGTTTCCTTGGGGATGATCGTGCCTTTGACCGATAAAGTCCTGACTAACAAGAAGATCGTTATCCCGGCGAAACTCCCGCCTTTTTTATCCAGTTTTATTGATTCCATAAACAATACTCCGCCGCTTAAAATGCTCAATTATATGGCGGTAGCGGTGCTTATCCTTTTTATATTGAAAGGGGTGATCGGTTTCCTGCAGAATTACTTTATGTCGGATATCGGCCAGCTTGTCGTGAGGGATATAAGGGCGAAACTTTACGCGAAACTGCAGATCCTTTCGATGGAATATTTCACCAAGAAGCGGGGAGGGGAGTTGATCTCCCGGATCACCAATGACGTAAAACTGGTGGAAAACGCCGTTTCTTACGGCTCGACAGACCTGATCTACCAGACTATGCAGGTAATATTGTTCGCTTTCCTTATATTCTTTATAGATACAAAAATGGCGGTTATCGCGATCGTGCTTTTGCCGATCATCAGCTTTCCGATTATTACCGTAGGCAAGGCTTTAAGGAAATTATCCCGCAGGAGCCAGGAAACGATGGCTGATATAAATTCCCTCCTTTATGAAACGATCCTGGGCGCCAGGATAGTCAAGTCCTTTAATATGGAAGATTACGTGATCGATAAGTTCAATAAGGCCAATCATATGTATTACAAGCTTTCCATGAAGTCCATAAAACGGATGCTTCTTTTAGGGCCTTTCACCGAGATCATGGGGTGCATCGCGGGGCTTGCCGTACTTTTTTGGGGAGGCAGGGAAGTAATTGCCGGCAAGCTTTCTTTTGGAGTTTTCGGGCTGTTCCTGGGGTCGTTATTTTCCCTGATCAGGCCCTTTAAGAAATTAAGCCAGGTGAATTCCATTAACCAGCAGGCGGTAGCCGCGGGCGAACGGATCTATGAGGTCCTGGATTCGCCGGTTTCCGTAATAGACACACAGAAAGGAACAGAATTAACGGTTTTTAAAGACCGCGTTACTTTTGACAATGTGTGGTTCAGCTACGAAAACAACCCGATTTTGAAAGGGATAAATATCGAGGTCAAAAAAGGCGAGATCGTGGCTATAGTAGGGCCGAGCGGGGCCGGCAAAACCACCATGGTGGACCTGATCCCGCGTTTTTATGACCCGAAAGCCGGAAGGATATTGATAGACGGCCTGGACATAAAAGAAGTGACTCTGCATTCTTTACGCAGGCAGATCGGGATCGTGACCCAGGAGACCATACTCTTTAACGATACCATAATGGCAAATATCGCCTACGGAAAGTCGAAATCCACGCTGTATGAGATAGAAAAAGCCGCTTCTCAGGCTTACGCGCATGATTTTATCAAACGCCTGCCTTTAGGTTACGATACCTCGATAGGCGACAGAGGAGTAAAGCTTTCGGGCGGGGAACGCCAGCGGATCGCCATTGCCAGGGCGTTGTTGAAGGACCCGCCTATCCTGATACTGGATGAAGCGACCTCGCAGCTTGATACCGAATCGGAACGGCTTGTTCAGGGCGCTTTAAACCGGCTGATGGAGGGGCGCACGGTCTTCGTTATCGCGCACCGGCTTACTACTATCAGGAACGCCCACAGGATACTGGTTTTAAATGAAGGGATCATAGTCGAACAGGGCCGCCACGACGAACTTTTAAAGAAGGAAGGCCTGTACAGGAAGCTTTATCAGAACCAGGAGTTAAAGTAATCCAGCCGCTTGAATTAGTGGTTGATTTAATAAAGAATTGTGTTAAAATTATAAGGTTCTTGCCCGAAGTTTCTTGTCGTGCTTAAATATTCCTAAAATCCAAAAAGAAACAATCTTAAAAAATGGGTGATCTCAAGAAAATAATAGCCGATTTTAATAAGGCAAATGTTCTGGTTGTGGGGGATTTGATCCTGGATGAATATATCTGGGGCGACGTGGACAGGATCTCTCCTGAAGCGCCGGTGCCGGTAGTCTGGGCGAAGAAGCATAATTATGTCCCGGGCGGAGCCGCAAACGTCGCTAACAACATCCGTTCTCTCGACGGCAAAGTCTGCCTGGTCGGGGTAACCGGAAAAGACAGGAACACTGACA
>JAQULD010000114.1 GCA_028719045.1 Candidatus Omnitrophota bacterium
AAAACAAAAACATTTTCAAGCCCCGCTAACTCAATGGTAGAGTAGTTCCCTTTTAAGGAAAAAGTTGCAGGTTCAAGTCCTGCGCGGGGCACAAAAACAAAAACACCCTTCATTGGGTGTTTTTGTTTTTTGCGTGTGTAAAGGTGTTTTAATTTAGGTATTTTCCTTGAAAATATTAAAAAAATGATATAATATATTTGAATAACGAGGGCCTGTAGTAAAGTGGTATTACACATCCATGGCATGGATGGGGTCGGGGTCCGATTCCCCGCAGGTCCACAAACAAAAAAGACGGGTTTTAAACCCGTTTTTTTTGTTTTTACATAACTTGTTTTTTTCAAAAAATGTTGTAATATCTGGTATACTGTCAGAGAATAGGGAAGTTCTTTGAAATGTGATTTAACAACCCAACAACCGAAAGAAAGAAAGGAGCGAGGAATATGATTAGCTTGTCTAGTCTGCACAAAAATCCCCGCTCTTTTAAGATCGGGGATGTGGCTTTTTACGAAGCCGTAACGCACGACATCAAAACCCTGGACATTACTGGAAGATGGTTATTGGATCAAGAATGGTTCAAACCCCTTCTGGAAGGCAAAAAACTTACAGTCCTTCCTGAGGAGGAAGGCCGTGGCGGATTTGTTGGAATGTCCTGCATGGATGCTCTCAGGCGCGCTTACACTAAAGCTCGCCAAGCCAAACAAAATCCCGAATGGCTGAAATTCCTTCCACTTGAGCTTCATCGATATATGGAATATCGCTGGCTCAACGAAGAAGCAGAATCGCCGGACGTTTACAAACACGCTGGCGATATTCCTCATGCAGGATTCGGATTTGTGGTTTTTGAGAATGGATTAATTGAAGATACCGACAGGGCCCTTGATCTTGCCAGACTCAACAATATCCGCCAGCTCGCTTCCTTGCATGGGCCTATAGTCACCGAAGAAGAGTGGCGCGAGTATCCAATGGATTTTACCCACACCAGGTATCATCATTCATTGGATGTTTGTGCAATAGCAACGCTCATCGGCGAGAGATGCGGGCTGTCAGATCAGCAGCTAAAAACTTTGCGGGTAGCAGCGCAAAGCCACGACGCATTAACTCCGGCCGGCGGAGATTCATTGAAAGCCATCGACCCCGATGCTTTCAATGAAGACACGCACTTTTCCGAGGTATTCAAACGGCGCGGATGGCCAGGGCTTCGCGACAGATATAATCTTCGCGAGGATGAGCTGGCAGAAATTATTCTCGGCAAAGGATTGCTGGGAAGAATTCTGGACGCATCGGACAAATTAGCATACACCGGCTTTGATACAGAGCAATTCCTGTCGAGAAATCGGCCTGGGGGATTTGCCTGCGATAGATTTGAAGTTGAGTACGACAGAATTGTTTGGTTGTTAAAAGCCAATCCGTATCCGTGTTCCGTCTGGGAGTGCGCCGAGCAGCAAAATGGCGAGTTGGTCTTTACCGACGAAGAACGCTTTGCTGATTTTCTTCGCCTGCGCGCCCTGATGTTCAAGATTTTGTACGCCAATGCTGCAGCCAGATTCATGGAAGCTGGATTTGTAACAGAGGTGGCCAAAGTTTTGTATCAAGACGGGATCATCACGCGGAAAAAATTGCTTTTGATGGTGGATCTAATGCTCTTTGAGATCATGGGCAAAGCACTGGGAGTAGACTCTCCGCGCGTTATGTCCATTATGCCAACCAGCGAAGATCCGAGAGTAAACTTGTTTGAAACCTTTGAGGAGGCCTTGGCTTTTGAACGAGATATCGCAACGAGCGAACCAGAAACCATGACGCACTTTGAAAAGGCGCCCAAACCTTCGATAGGGTGCCACAGAAAATTCAAGGTCGTGCACTGCGGCAAAGTTCTCCCCTTTGATCAGGCCTGTCCGTTCCACGACTGGGACATAAAGCAGATATTTTTTGAAAGAGAGCCCTTCCGGGTTTTCACCTACAACCTTCAAAATATTTGCCCCAACAAACGCATGAAAAAACGGCTTCTCGAAAGCCGAAACAAACGAATAGCAACATAAATGGGCGCTTACTCCACAGGTCGGCGCTCTTTTTCGTCTTGCAGGAAAACTGCTAATGGTAAATTGATATTCTTAATTTATCAAACTCCTTTAGCTCCGCTACTAAACGGTTCCAATCAACTCGCAAGAAGTCCACATTCTGTAAAAGAAATGCCACCGACTTGGTTTTACCATGTCGGCGGCTTACTGCTTGTGCATTGCCTTCGCCAGGCTGATGCTGGCGGCGGCTACAATCGCACCTCCCACAGCGTCCATTATCGTGTGCTCTTTTACGAGAAGAACAGAGGCGACAATGGCGATCGTGTCTACTATTATCACGGAAGACAGCAAGCGGTTTTTAGAAAAACTTTTTGCCGCCAGCCAGCCAGTGATAAGGGAGTATGATACGTGTGCCGAAGGAAACGTATTGTAGCTTGTGGTGAGCCCCTGAAGGTATGACAGCACCATAGCGGAGAGAGACATCGTCGAATCTACATCCGGCCTCACTGCCATTCTCGGAAATCCAAGGTGGCAAAGGGCAAAAAGGACCAAGCTGGTAGAATACACTTTCACCGCCAGCTTGAATTCCTTTTTGTCCAGATAGCCTGATACCAGAAAGAGGCCAAGTGTGTTTAGCACATAAGCGCTGACATACACCCAGACAAATTCCGGAACGAACGGGATGTATCTATCCGCCGATACCGCCATCCAGGGAAGCTGTACATTACGAAATGCCGCGACAGCAGCATCAATGTAATATACTCCCAGAAAGGCGGCAACCTGGATTCCGATGGCAGCCAGCCTTCTTAAAGAGGGCATCGGTCTAACGCTTTTCAAGGTATATTCCTTTTTTTCACGGTTAACCTAACCTTCAGTGTATTTATATTATATCATTTATATATACTTTTGTCAATAAATATGTTTGTAAAAAATTATTGATATTAAAGGTGATTTTTGGTATTGTTTTATATTATTTCGCCCATCTCTGCGTCAATATACGAAGGGAGCACGCCATGCGAAACCGTGTTTTCACGCCAAGGCAGGTTGCAAAAATCTGCAAGGTATCTATCAGGTCCGTTTATAACTGGTTTGATTCCGGCCAGCTTAGGGGCTACCATGTACCGGGAAGCCGAGACCGGCGCATCCCGGAGAAGTACCTGATAAGGTTTATGAAGGAATGGAAAATACCTTTGGGCCGGCTGGCGGAAGGAACTCCGATTGAGGTTTTCTGCGTTTCAGAGGATTCGGCTCTCATTCAAGGGTTGGCGCAAGGGTTGCCAAAAGATGCATACCGTTTCGCGGCTGCTCAAAATCCGTTTGATGCGGGAATGCTAGTGAGTGTTTCTGGCCCTGATTTCGCAGTTGTGGATTTCTGCATCGGCCGTACTGAAGCAAAGTTCCTATGCGGGAGGCTTCGCCGAAGCGTTGATTTCGTCGATCCAACCATTCTTGCACTTTTGCCGGCTTGCGAAAGCGAAGGACCGGGCCTTGATTGGCTTTCCCCAAGGAATGTTCTCAGAAAACCAATTGATGCCGGCGTCCTCACTGGGTATATTCAAGGGCACTGAAAGGGCTGCTCCCGGCCGGATCGCCTCACACAGTTCTTTTGCCGCTAATCAAAGCCTGGTCTTTCGGAAGACACCAGGCTTTTTGTTTTAATAGTATTAAAATCTGTTAGTATAAAAGCATAAGATATGAAAAGAATAGTCGGACATTTGGATATGGATGCGTTTTTCGCCTCGCTGGAAGAAAGGGATAATCCGCAGTTTAAAGGACTGCCTATTGCGGTCGGCTCAGATCCGATGAAAGGTCATGGACGGGGAGTGGTTTCTACTGCAAATTATAAAGCCAGGGAATACGGCATTCATTCCGCGCTTCCCATAACTAGGGCCTGGAAATTATCGCAAGAGGCTAAAAGCCGAGGTCTTCCTGAGGTGATATTTTTGCCTCCAGATTTTACCAGATATAATAAGAGCTCGGAAAATATTTTAAAAATAATTAAAAGACACTGCGAATTAGTTGAACAGGGGAGTATAGACGAATTTTATTTTGATTTATCTTTTGCCAAAACATACAAAAAGGCAGAAGAAGTTTGCAAAAAAATAAAGGAAGAAATAAGGAAAAAAGAAAAAGTAACGTGCTCATGCGGAATCGGGCCGAATAAATTAATCGCTAAAATCGCAACCGGAATGAAAAAACCGGACGGGCTGTATTCTGTGGAGGAAAAAGAGGCCGAAAACTTTTTAGCGCCGATGAATATCCGGAAAATCCCGGGCATCGGGCCGAAAACCGAACAGAAATTAAATAGCCGGGGGATTAAAAAAGTCAGCGATTTGAAGAAATTCTCAAAAGAATTTTTAAAGGGACTATTCGGCAAATGGGGCGAGGATATCTATTATAAAATACGGGCTATTGATAACTCAGAAATTGTTGAGGACCGGGAAGTAAAATCCATAGGGGAGCAGGCTACATTTTTAAATGATACTTTGGATCCGATTTATATTACCGAGGAATTAGAGAAGATGTGCAAAAGCGTTTATCTGCGCTTTAAAAAAAGCGGATTCAAAACATTTAAAACTGTGGCAATTACCGTGCGTTTTACCGGATTTATCACAAAAACCGCAGCAAAAACATTAAAAGAGC
>JAQULD010000115.1 GCA_028719045.1 Candidatus Omnitrophota bacterium
CGGTTAAAAATACCCCCGCAAGGAAAAATACCGTAGCCGTTAACGCCGGGAGCGTGAAGCCGAAATAAGCCCGGCTGAATACATACATAAGCAGGAAAACCAGTGTCCCGCGTATGATGCCTACGATCCAGCCTCCGGCCAGGTAATCCGTGTGGGAGACAGGAGCGAGGAAAGTGTGTTTTGAGCTTTTGGACCAGACATCGTAAAGCATGCTGTATGCCACGTCAAGCTGGGCCACCTGTAAAATCCCCGAAGCTATCGCTCCGGTGAGTATGAAATTCATTATATCAGCTTGGAATTTTAGGAAGGTCCCCATTATTCCCACCGAGATGATCGCCACGAAAGGCCAGAACAATATCTCAAAAAACGTAAAGAAATTTCTTTTCGCGAAAATAACGTTCCTGTAGGCGAAGCCGGCTATCTTAATGGCTGAGTTCAAGGAACACCTCCTCAAGATCGTGTGATTTTGTCATAATTTCCAGTTCCCTGCTTGATCCGCAAGCGACCACTCTGCCATTTTTTATAAAAGCTATCTCCTCGCAGAGCTCTTCGGCTTCTTTCATGTAATGCGTAGTCAAAACTATCGTGTTCCTGTTTCGGGAATTTATATCCCGAATTATCTTCCTGATTTTAATGGCGATGTCCGGGTCCAGTCCGATCGTGGGCTCGTCCAGAAAAAGGATGTCCGGGTCATTAAGCAGCGCCTTGGCGATCGCCACTTTTTGCTTCGTGCCGGAGGATAGGCTGTCGTAAGGCATGTCCCTGTATTTTCCCAATTCGAACATTTCCAGAAGTTCTTTGATCTTTTTGCCCCTGAGCCTGGCTCGCATGGCATAAAGCATGGAATAGAATACAAGCACTTCTTTCAGGGTGAAGCTCCAGGGAAAATTAGGCGCGCCTGAGCACATGTTCATATGTGTTTTTATCTCCCGGATCTCTTTTGGTTTAAGCAGGGATTTTTTTCTTCCGAGAATGAATATTTCCCCGGATTCCACCTCCAGGAGACCGGTAAAAACATTGACCAGGGTTGTCTTTCCGGCGCCGTTAGGCCCGAGAAGGCCGAAGATCTTTCCTTTAGGGATATTAAGGGAAACCCGGTCTAAAGCCGTAATGGACCGTTTTTTCCATAATCCATGGGTGTATATTTTAGTCACCGATTCCGCGGCCAGCGCGTATTCCGAAAGCTCTGCGTTTGACATGACATCTCGCCTTTTTTTTGATTGCCGAAACTTATTAATATTCTACAGAAATTTCAGTGAATATTGAATAACCAGAATACACTTTTTTATGATTTATTTCCACTATAAAAATTATAAGTTTCTTCCATTGAGAAATCCGCTGCCGGTTGTATAATAAATAAAGGCTAAAGAGGAGATAATCCTTGTGTTCAAAAACAGAAAAGACACCGTATCTAAACTCAAAGCCTTGGCGGATGAGGTGAAAGAAATAATCGAAAAATGGAGGCACAAATGATATCCCCGGAATTATCGGGACAGATGGAAGTAAGGATATTGCGCAGTAGAAGGCGCCGGCGCACCGTAAGCGCCCGCTTGACTAAAGGAACGCTTGTGGTGAGGGTTCCAGCCAGCCTTCCCGAAGGCCGGCTGGAGGAAATAGTCTCGGAATTTAAGAGAAAATTCGAGCGAAGAAGGCTAAAAGCTGAGTTGAACAGTAAACAAAATCTCGCGGAGATCGCCGCCGCGTTGAACCGCCGGTATTTTTTCAATAAATTGAAAATAAATTCCATAGAGTACGTTACAGACCAGGAGGCTAAATTCGGCTGCTGCAATTATACCGAGGCCAGGATAAGGATATCTCACAGGATAAGCTTGATGCCGAAGTGGGTAAGGGATTATGTAATAGTCCACGAAATGGCCCACCTGATAGAGCCGAACCACGGCAGGGCTTTTTGGGAGATCGTTGCGCGCTATTCCCTTTCAGAGAGGGCAAGAGGTTACCTTATGGCAGTAGGATTGGAATCTCTTGACCTGGAAGATGGGCCAGCCGGGCTATCCCCGGCAGGTTAAGGTACCGCTTTGCTTTTATCCTATATTAAAAGGAGGACAAATGCTCTGCCCCAATTGTAATGAGGATACCCTTGTGCCGGTAATGACAAAACAAGGTGTTGAGATCGATGCCTGCTCCAAATGCGAAGGCATATGGCTGGATAAGGATGAAATCTATCATTTTACGTCCGCGCCTACTTACTTAAAATCTGAAATAGACAAAGCTATAGGGCTGGGTAAACAATCCAGGCGTATTTCGCCTGTATTTAACAAGCCTCTGCTGGAACTGCCTTTATTCGAAGGGAAACTGGACATAGATTATTGCACGGTCTCCGAAGGCATCTGGCTTGACAAAGATGAGATCAATATGCTCCCTTCAATAAACGCCAGGGTGGACATTGATAAATCGATGCTAAACAGAGAAGGCCCGTCTTTACCTAAAACATTATTCGCTTTACCGAGCCTGGCGCTCCGCTCCGGCATGGTATTATTCGGTTTGTACGCGCTTCTTACCCTGTTCCTGATCTCCCTGGTTGAGTTTATGAATATGCCGGTGGAAACCGCGCTGCTTGCCGGGATAATCATCGCTGTGTTGCATTTTGTGTTCGGGCCTTTCCTGATGGACCTTTCATTGCGGTTTCTCTACAGGATGAGCTGGGTCGCGCCTGAGGAATTGCCGGGCCATTTGAAGGATTTCATATCCAGCGTTTGCAGGGCGAGGAATATCAAATTCCCCCGGGTGGGGATAATCATAGACGGCTCTCCCAACGCCTTTACCTACGGCCACCACCCTAACAACGCGAGGATAGTCCTGACTAAAGGACTGCTTGACCTGCTTGACGACAAGGAGGTTGAGGCGGTGGTAGCCCATGAAATAGGCCATATCGTCCATTGGGATATGCTGATCATGACCCTGGCCCAGCTGGTTCCGCTTGTCCTGTACTACATTTACAGGACTTTAATCAGGATAAGGACCAGGGGCAGGGATAAATCCGCTCCCTACCGGATGGCGATCGCCATATCCGCGTACGTGCTTTACATTATAAGCGAATTTATAGTGCTGTGGTTTTCCAGGCTAAGGGAATATTTCGCGGACAGGTTCTCTGGGGAAGTTACCGGTAATCCTCAGGCGCTTTGTTCGGCGCTGGTCAAGATCGGCTATGGCCTGGCCGGTGATGACACGAGAAAAAAAGACGAATCAAATAACCAAAGGCAGGACGCGCTGAGGGCTACGGAACCGCTCGGGATATTCGATTCCAGGTCCGCGAATATCCTGGCGATAACAGGATATCTCGGCCCGCATAAGATGGGCGGTGAGATCGACAAGGAAAAGCTTAAAGACTCTGCAAAATGGGACCTCTGGAACCCCTGGGCCACTTATTATGAACTTCAGTCTACTCATCCGCTGATAGCTAAGAGGCTCAGGTTTTTGAGCAATCAGTCGCTGGCGATGGGACAGGCGCCCTACGTGGAGTTCGACGAAAGAAGGCCGGAATCATACTGGGATGACTTTTTTGTGGATATGGCAATGAAGCTGCTGCCTGTCCTGGCAATCATAGGAGGGGGCGCATTGTATCTTTTCAAGCGCGACCTGTTCGCTCTTGGCATGGGCTTGTTCTCGGTAGGCTCCGCGTACCTGGTACTTATGCTCTATAGTTATCCAACCGATGAATTCGCGCCATTAAACGTGCGCGGGCTGTTGAAGAAAATAAAAGTCTCAGCGGTAAGGCCGGTCCCCTGCGTAATAAGAGGTAAAATCATAGGCCGCGGCGTTCCGGGCCTCATTTACTCGGAAGATTTCGTAATGCAGGACGATACCGGGATCATATTCCTTGATTACAATCAGCCTCTGGGTATTTTTAATTTCTTTTTCGGTTTGCTCAGGGCTTCTTCTTATATAAATCAGGAAGCGGTTATCACCGGCTGGTACAGGCGCTGCCCGGTCCCGTACATAGAGATAAAAAGTTTAAGGACCGCGGACAGGGCTTCTAATTGTTACGCGTACCTGGCAAAATTTATTTTCGCTTTTTTGCTTATAGCCCTTGGGATAGGGATCGTGATCAGGTCTTTTATTTAAAACAGGGTTATGGAAAAAGAAGAAACATGGTTTTTATAACAGCAAAGACGCTGTAGTATTGCGTAAGCTGGCTTTGGCGTTAACGGATCATTTCGATGTTTTTACGTTCGACTTCAGGGGCCATGGAGAAAGTAGCGGCTTCTATACCTGGACCAGCAGGGAAGGCGAAGATTTAAAAGCTGTTTTGGCTTATTTGGAGAACAGGTATATAAAGAAAGGCCTCATAGGGTTTTCACTGGGCGGCAGTGTGTGTCTCAATGTATTGTCCGGGTATCCGAAAGCCGACTCTTTGATCTGCGTGAGCACTCCAAGCGAATTCTGGAAAATAGATTACAATGCCGGTATTTTTTGTCCATGGAGAAAAAGACTGGGTCGTTAAGCCGTGGCACTCGAAAATATTGCACGCGAATGCCGCTTCGCCTGCAAAAATAGCTTTCATTAAAAACGGCCCGCACGCGGAATATCTTATCAGGGATAATCAAGCGGAAATGCTGGATTTGATCAAAGACTGGTTAGAAGAAACCCTCCGATTTTCCTAAAAAACCGCGTTCATTTAGATTGTCTTTTGTTT
>JAQULD010000116.1 GCA_028719045.1 Candidatus Omnitrophota bacterium
GATAGATTATTATTTCAATTACCGGGAAGGCGCTTGCCGGATAGGCCTTGGCGCTGTATTCAAAATGAGCCGTGTGCAGGCAGACCACCGCGAAACTGGCGATCAACTTGAATGTATCTATTCCTTGAAGGCGGTTTTGCGCGGACATTTTTCTTTTACTCTATCCCGTAGGAGATAGCCACGTTAAAGGATAACTGGGGATAATCCAGTTCCTTCGGAAAAGAAGGAAACGGCCCTGAATCCCGGACACTTTTTAAAGAGATCTGGGTAAGATAGGCATCGGCAGTGGATCTGTCATCCTGGAACTTTATGTCCCTAAGGACCCCGTCATTTCCTATCACGAACGAAATGTGTATTTCACCGGTCTGGGTGCCGGAATAATTGTGGTAAGCCGCGCGCCGTATCTTTTCCCGGACAAGCTGGAAGTAATTTATATAAGAAGGATTGTTTACTTTATCGGAATCCATCTGCGGAAGGATTATTTTTTTCTTGATGGTGATAGCGTCCAATTTTATCAGCGCTGGTTTTACTACCGCGGGCAATGACCTGTCCCGGAGCATATCCAGGTTATTCTTTAAGACTTCGTTTGAGCTCGACTTTTCCTGAAAAGGCGCCAGAAGTGTTTTTTCAAGCGTGATCTTTTTAGGGAGCTGCGAAAGCGGCTGCGCCTTGTGGTCAAGGTCCGGGAGCGCGAACGGCCTTGGGGGAGCGCTTTTCATGTAGTGCACTTCTATTTGTTTTGGTTTTTCCGCGGTTTTATTGAAGATGAAAAGGGTGGGATTCTGCAATAAGATGGCGGTATGGGCCGCTAATGATATAAACAGGAAAACCTGCAGCATTTTATCTTCTAACATGGCAAAATAGGATGATTTTGGGCTTTATCTGTTTTGGCTGTACTGGCCTATCAAAGGCACAAACGTGCACCCGCACAGCTCAAGTAATTTCAATTTATTGTTTATTTTTTCCGCCAGCGTCAGGATTTGCCCGAAAGCCCCGCCTAAAGGCATGATGAGTTTTCCTCCGTCCTTTAACTGGTCCGCCAGCGGCTGCGGGATCTCGGGCGCCGCCGCTGTAACTATTATCCTGTCAAAAGGGGCTTCTTCTTTCCACCCCAGGGTCCCGTCCCCTGTCCTTATTTTTATGTTTTTGTATCCCAGTTCTTTAATCAGCGCTTCAGTTCTTTCAGCCAGTGCCCCATGTCGTTCTATGGTATAGACTTCTTTTGCCAGTTCCGCCAGGATCGCCGCTTGATACCCGGAACCTGTGCCTATTTCCAGGACTTTCTCCCTGCCGGAAAGGCCCAGGGCTTCAGTCATAAGCGCGACTATATAGGGCTGGGAAATGGTCTGCCCTTCCCCTATCGGGACAGGATGATCAGCGTAAGCGCTTTGCCTTAAAGCTTCAGGGATGAAGTTATGGCGCTCTATTTTATAAAAGGCGTCCAGGACAAATTTGTCCTTTATCCCCCGCGCGATGAGCTGGTCCTCGACCATGCGTTTTCTTAATTCCGCGTACTCCATAATTCCCGGATAATATACTTTAAGAACCTGAAAGTATCGGTCACGGGATTGATCTTGCTTGCCTCTCCGAGATATACGGTTTTAACCGGAACCGAAGCGATTTTAAATCCCGCCCGCGAAGCTTTTATCAGTATTTCCGACTCGGCTTCGTATTTTGAGCTTTTGATAAATACACTTTTTAAGACTTCCTTTTTTATCAGGCGGAAGCCGCACTGTGTATCGGGAATATCCTGTTTTGCGATGACGGAAATAAGCCACGACATGAATTTATTGGTTAGTATGCGCACAAAAGGCATACCCTTGGTGTTTTGCATCCTGTTGCCCAGGACAATATCCGCCTTTTTAGCTTCCGCTGCGCCGATCAAGTCCGGTATCTCTTCCGGAAGGTGCTGGCCGTCTCCGTCCATGGTGATCACGGCATCGAATCCTTTATCCAGCGCGTAATTAAACCCTTTATTAAGAGAGGCTCCTTTTCCCTGGTTTTGCGTGTTTTTTATGACGAACGCGCCATTTTCCTGCGCAAGCCCCGAGGTATTATCAAGCGAGCCGTCATCGATTATTACTACTTCGATAGCCTGGCTCCGGATCAAGCTTACTATGCCGGAGATCGTTTTGGCTTCGTTATAGGCCGGTATGATTACGCAGGTTTTCATGCGATCCAGAATTGTTTGAACATATACCATTGCTCGGGGTATTTTTTTATATAGTCTTCGAGCACAACTTTTATCTGTTTAGTCAGCTTTTCCAATTCCCCGTTGTTTGTTTTCTCCAGTAGTGAAGAGTCTCCGTTTTTAGGTATGATCGGCTTTTCAAAGCGTAAAGTGAATGAATCGTCTTTATTGCGCAGCATAAAACCCGGCACTATCGCCGCCCCGGTTTTTAAGGCGAACGCCGCCGGCCCTTTAGGGATGGAAGCGGTTTTATTGAGGAAAGCCACTTCTATCCCGCCTTCCTTGGTAAAATCCCTGTCCCCCACGAGCGCCAGGCAGTTGTTGTCTTTTAATACCGACAGGCATTTTCTTACAGCGTTATTGAAGGGGATCACTTTTACGCCCTTGGTTTCCCTTTGAAAGTTAAAAAAATCATTTACTTTTTTGTCCTTGTGGGCAAGCGCCACCACCCATAGAGGATAACCGATGATCGATATAACCGCTCCTCCCAGTTCCCAGTTGCCTATGTGCGCGGTCAGGAAGATCACTCCTTTTGACCTGGCCAAGGCTTCGTCTACGTAATGGGAGTTTTCTACCCGGACATTTTTTGAGACGTATTCCTTGGTAAGGTTGGAGAAACGGAAAAAATCGACAAGATACTTGGCGAAATTCCTGAACATTTGGATCAGTATCCTGTTTATTTCTTTTTCCGACTTCTCCGGGAAAATAGTTTTAAGGTTGTTTTTTACCGTCTCCCTGTCTTCCCGGGCGTATAGGAAGCGCAGATCGGAAACAAATACCGCGAGCAGGTAACTTAATCTAAGCGGAAGCGACAGCGCCAGAAATTGTCCTATTTTATACAGTATGTAATTGAACATCCAGATGGATTAAAGTCCCAGTAAAAACCTGGCGATATCAAGGCTTGAATTGGGCTTGCTTATGTTGCGCGCGGATTCTTTGAGCCGGCGCAGCCTTTCCGGCTTATTCAGTAAATCCTCTATTACGCAATTTATTTTTTTAGGTTCGTCGAGCTTTATTGCCGCGTTTTTTTCAGTAAGAAACCTGGTGTTGCTTGCTTCCTGCCCCGGTATGGGCTTTACTATGATCAAAGGGAGTTGTTTAGCCAAAGCTTCCGAAGTAGTGATCCCCCCGGGTTTGGAGACGATAATGTCGGAAACGCTCATCAGTTCATTTATATTGCTGGCGTAGCCGAACAAGCGGATAGGTTTTTTATATTTCTTGATCTTCCTTTTTAGCGAATTGAAAAGTTTTTTATTTGTGCCGCAAACGATTATTTCCTGAATTTTGTCCTGGACGTTTTCCAGGGACCTGACGATGGTTTTTATGGGGCCGAGGCCCTGGCCTCCACCCATGATTAAAAGGGTGGTAAAGCCGGGATTGAGGTCAAGTTTCTTTGTTATCCTGTCTTTGTCTACCTGGTCCAGGAATCTCGGGTCAAACGGGATGCCAAAAGTTTTTATTTTAGAGGCAGCCACGCCTTTCCTTATAAGGCGGTCGCTTACTTCTTCCGAAGGCGTAATATAATAATTTACGGTGTCGTATATCCAGTAAGAATGAGGCACAAAGTCGGTAAGGACAGCTACCAGCGGCAGGTTATTGTTATAAGCCTTTTTGTATTCGGCTACCATTCCGCAGGGGAATGCCTGAGAACAGACGACGAGGTCGGGCTTGAATTTTTCAAAAAGTTTTTCGAACTTCGGTGAATTCAATTTATGGATCGCGCCTTTTATCTTTTCCAGTTTCTTGACGACATTCTGGTTGTCATAAAGGTAATCCCATATTTTGGGCGCGGCTTTGATCACGCCCATATAAATGCGGTTTACCACTTTTTCGGAGATAGGATTAGTGTAATTAAAGGCGTTTATGTTAAGGGTTTCTATATCCGGGGATAACATCTTCAAGGCCTTCTCGATGGCGATAGTAGCGCTGTGGTGGCCGGAGGTCTCGGATATATACATGAGGATGACGCGTTTTTTTGGCATAGATTTAGATACTGCCTTCGTTGTAGAGCTGCACTAATGCGGATGCTACATTGGGATGGAATTGCTTTCCTGAAAGGCTCTCTATTTCTTTTACGGATTCTTCGACGTTTTTCGCTTTGCGGTAAGGCCTGTCTGTGGTCATGGCGTCGAAACTGTCGGCTACCGCGATGATCGCGGCGTGCATCGGTATATTGCCGTTGTTCAATCCTTCCGGGTAGCCTGTCCCGTCATAACGTTCATGGTGGTATTTTACTCCAAGGATAACGTGTTCCAGTTCGCTTATGGACTGTAATATGGTGGCCCCGATCACGGGGTGCTCTTTCATGATCTTCCATTCGTCTGCGGTAAGAGGGGCTTCCTTATTGAGTATCTTTTCGGGGATACCGATCTTGCCGATATCGTGCAGGAGCGCCGCAAT
>JAQULD010000117.1 GCA_028719045.1 Candidatus Omnitrophota bacterium
TGATACTTTTTTATGTGGCCAACCACGATACCACTCCCGTGGGGCTGTTTTTCGACGAGATAGAGAAGAACAGGACCACGGTGGAGGTTTCCTCCCCAAGCAGTTACGCCAAAGAGCTTATTTCCAATAAGATCTTCGCCGGCCTGGAAAAAAAGATCACCGTGGAACTTGATCTGGAAAAAGTGACCGAACAAAAAAACGCGCCTGCCGAACCCGGCAAGGAAGCGGTAAAATGAAGCTGAAGAACTGCGGATAGAAAGTTTATGACGAATAAGAAAAAAAGAGACGCCTGGGGCTCAAGGCTCGGTATTATTATGGCGGTGGCCGGTTCGGCAATAGGCCTGGGTAATTTTTTGAGATTCCCCGCCAAGGCCGCGGCTAACGGCGGAGGGGCCTTTATGATCCCGTATTTTGTCTCTTTGTTCTTATTGGGCATCCCGCTTATGTGGATCGAGTGGACACTGGGCCGCTACGGCGGAGGGTTTGAGCACGGCACTGCTCCCGGCATATTCCACAGTATCTGGCAGAAGAACCGCTTTATCAAATATTTCGGGGTTATCGGCATATTCGGTCCGCTGGTGATATTCATATATTACACCTATATAGAATCCTGGACGCTGGCTTACAGTTTCTTCGCTCTTTTCGGAAAATACTCAAGCCTTACCGATCAGGCGGGGATGCGCAGTTTCTTAAGCGGGTTCCAGGGGCTTGAGAAAAACCAGTTTTTCCACGGATTGGGGTGCGCTTATACATTTTTTGTGATTACCTTTGCCTTGAATATCTGGGTTATATATTACGGCATAAAGGGAGGCATCGAAAAACTTTGCAAATGGGCCATGCCGCTTTTATTCGTTTTTGGATTTATCCTTCTAATCAGGGTCATGACCTTAGGCACCCCGGATTTAAGCAGGCCGGGCTGGAATATTTCGAACGGCTTCGGTTTTTTGTGGAACCCGGATTTCTCGGCCTTAAAATCGGCAAAAGTCTGGCTTGAGGCTGCCGGCCAGATATTTTTTACTTTAAGCGTGGGGATAGGCGTAATACTTACCTACGCCAGTTACCTCTCCAAGGGCGATGACGTGGTGCTTTCCGGATTGACCGCTTCCACGACTAATGAGTTAGCGGAGGTCATTCTGGGCGGCAGTATTATAATCCCGGCGGCATTTGTTTTCTTTGGCCCCGCGGACATTAAATCCATAGCAAATTCCGGAGTGTTCAATTTAGGCTTCGTTACCATGCCTTTGGTCCTTAATAAATTACCTTTAGCCGTCGTCTTCGGTTTTTTATGGTTTTTCCTTTTATTCCTGGCGGGAATAACTTCTTCGGTTTCCCTGGCCCAGCCGGCGGTGGCTTTCCTGGAGGACGAATTTGATATCGGCAGGAAAAAAGCGGTTTCGATATTCGGTGTTGTCGCCTTTATACTTTGCCAGCCGGCAATTTTCTTTTTGGGAAGGGGAGTGGTGGATGAGATGGATTTCTGGGGGGGGACTTTCTTCCTGGTCTTATTCGCCACCATCGAAACTATCCTTTTTGTCTGGGTCTTTGGAATGGAGAAGGCCTGGGATGAGATCCACAGGGGCGCGGATATGCGGGTGCCCAGGGTTTATAAATTTATCATCAAATATATTACGCCGTTATTCCTGTTTTTTATCTTAGGGATGTGGTTTTGGCAGCAGTGGGTGCCCATTATATTCATGAAAAATATTTCCGGAGCCGATAAACCGTTTGTCCTGGCGACGAGAGCCGGCTTATTAATAGTGTTCCTGATACTTGCGTTACTGGTAAAAATAGCCTGGAGAAGGAAAAAACTGCTGGCGGAAAGGATGCGATGAAAATAAGCGGTTGGGCCTTCATAATATTTTCCTGGGGAATAATCTTGACATTGACCGTTTTTTGTTTTATAAAGGTATTCTCTAAAAAGGAGCTTAAATGAAGAAGATAATCGTCCGTTTGTGCCTTGTCTTCTTTGTTTTCTTTAGTGTATCCGGATGCGTGCCCTTGATCATCGGAGGGGCGGTAGGCGCTTTAGGAGGTTATGCCGTTTCCAAGGATACCGTGCAGGGGGATACCGATAAGCCTTACGAGAGCCTCTGGAGTTCTGCCGGTTCTGTAAGCAGGATGCGCGGTATTGTAAAAAAAGAAGATCCAAACAGGGGTTATATAGAACTTGACACGGAAAACAGCCATGTCTGGATAAGGCTGGTAAGGCTTACCCAGGCTACTACAAGAGTCAGGGTGTCCGCGCGTAAATACCATCTTCCTGACCTGGAGTTATCCCAGGATATGTTCGTGAAGATCATGGAAAACGCGCGATAGATAACAGGTTCGTCAAAAAAAAGATTTCGCCGAGGTAGCTCAGTGGTAGAGCGCGGCCCTGAAAAGGCCGGCGTGGGGGGTCCGATTCCCTCCCTCGGCATAAATTTCCCTCGCTTTGCCTGTCTGAAATTTACACAGAAACTGCTAAACAAGGTAGTTTCTGTGTTTTCATTTGTGGCCTATTTGTTTTTGGTGGTATAATAATCCAAAGGAGACAAGATGCATAAAAGGACATTACCGCTGATGCTGAAGATAAGCATATTCGTGTCGTTTGTTTTATTCTGTTTCGCCCCCGCCCGGGCGGATACTATTTATCTTAAGAACGGCGGCAGCCAGGAAGGAATAATAAAGTCGGAAGGAAGCAAGTCCATAGAAGTGGAAGTTAACGGCGGCGTGATCAAATTACCTAAAGAAGATGTCTCCTGGATCGTGAAATCAAGCGACGCGGTAAGAAGGCAGCTCCGCGAAAAATGGGGGCTCGATAAGTCGACAGCGGAAAACATAACCGGCAAACAAGTCCAATTTAAGCGCGGGCAGCAAGGCATGGTCGTTAACGCTGTCATTAACGGCAATATAAATGTCAAACTGATCCTGGATACCGGGGCGTCATTGGTAGTTTTAAGAAAAGGGCTGGCAGAGGCATTGGGCATCGATGCCGCCAATTTAAAATCAGATATGAAGACAATACTTGCCGATGGAAAACAGTCCGGGGCCAAACATATAGTGCTGCGCAGCGTGAGGGTGGAGGGTTCGGAAGTGGCAAGTGTGGACGCGTTAATACTTGTTGAAGATGCCGGACAGGACCTGTTGGAGGACGGATTGCTGGGCGATTCTTTTCTTAGGAATTTCAACTACAGGATCGATCAGAAGGAAAATAAACTTATCCTGGAGAAAATAAGATAGAAAAGAGGGAAGAGAGATGAAAATAAGATACGTGATCATATTGGCCCTGGCATCATTATTTGCTGCGGGGTGCGCGACAGAAGGAAAACCCAAGGCGAATAACGCAAATACCAAGGTGTATTTCGCCGACCTGAACGGTAATGGGCAAAAAGAAATCATCGAAACAGAGGACAGGTCTTCGGTTGATTCCACTTTCGAGGTGAGGGTAAAGAACAATGACAAGACGGCTAATACCATAGACGGTTTTTCCCTGCCGGGGAAAGTGAAGAGCGTTGAATTCCCCGATTTGAATCTTGACGGCAGGCATTGGCCGGTTGTATATTTTGAGGGCAAAGACAATAAGCCCAGCATAGCCGTTTATAAATTGAATAACGATAAATTGTCCAAGATCTTTTTTGCAACTTCTGAGTATGGGATAGAGGCTGATTTTGATTCTACCGCCAGGATAAAGATAGGAAAGGCCCGCCGCAGCACGAAATCGCCGAACCTTGTTTCGGATTGGGACAACTGGGTGTGGACAGGCGAGAAATTTGTCCCGGAATAAAATAAGCCGCAAAATCATTAATTATCAAGGGAGAATAAGATGGCGAATTTTTCTTTCGATATAGTTTCTGAGGTGGACCTGCAGGAAATGGATAACGCGGTGAACCAGGCGAGTAAAGAGCTGTTTCAGCGCTACGATTTTAAGAACAGCAAATCTTCCATCGCTTTTGACCGCAAGGAGAAGAAAATCACCCTGGTCGCGGATGATGATTTTAAATTACGCGCCCTTACAGATATTTTGGCTACAAGGCTCGTTAAAAGAGGTATTTCTTTTAAATCGCTTAATTTCGGTGAGCCAAAAAAGGCTTTTGAAGGGTATCTGCGCCAGGAAGCCCAGATTTGCACCGGTATTGACAAGGAAAAAGCGAAAGAACTGACAGCTATCATCAAGAAACTCGGGTTAAAGGTGCAAACCCAGATCGAAGGGGAGAAAATAAAGGTCAGTTCCCCTAAAAAAGACGAATTACAGGAAGTTATAGCGCATTTGAAATCAATAGATTTCTCCCTGCCGCTCAATTTTTGCAATTACCGTTAACTATCCCGGTTAAGACAAAATAAAAAAGCCGCTGTGTAAAACTAAACAACGGCTTTTTTATTCGGGTCGCTTAGATTAAAGTTTGCTGACGTTGGTCGCCTGCTCGCCTTTTGGCCCCTGTGTGACATCAAATTCCACAGCCTGGCCTTCCTCTAAGGTTTTATAGCCTTCGCCTTTGATAGCTGTATGATGTACAAAGACATCTTTACCATCTTCGCTCGTGATAAAGCCATAACCCTTTTGATTGCTGAACCACTTTACTTTTCCTTTTGCCATTTTACTACTGTCA
>JAQULD010000118.1 GCA_028719045.1 Candidatus Omnitrophota bacterium
TCATATCAACTGAATTGTCCAAAGGAAGAATCGCGGCCCCGATAAATTTACCCGGGTAACGCTTGATGATCCTGGCTACGTTATCGTTAAAAAGGTAAGAAACCTTGCTTATGCTCCCCAGTTTTAGATGGGCGTCTGTGGTAGGATAGCTTAAAACCGCTTTGTCGATTCCCGCATTTTCCATCGCCGAAAGCTGCGCCTCAATGTCCCCCCAGGCTTTGGAAAAAAAATGGGCGTTGCTGATGATTTCTTCAGGCAACCAGTGTGAGTGGCTATCGATTATCATATGAGTTGGGATTAAACGCTTATTTTTGTTCCGTGCTCTTCAAGATCCGCTCGATCATCTCCCGTTCATATAAAGCTTTTATTTCCTCCAGGGCTTTTTTACCCAGCTCATTGGTGATCACGCTTTCCACCGCTTCGAGTTTAGCGTCCAGGTAAATGAATTCGGGATTTGTTTTTTTGCCTTTATATTTAAGTTTGAGAGTCGCCTTCTCTTTTTGCTCTATATAATCCCTGAAATCATTCACGTATTTTTCAAGCGACTTCTTCTCATGCGGCATATATGAATCTTTCAGTATATTCTCAACCTGCCGTAAAACATACTCGTCGATCTCAAGCTGGGTGAATTTACGCTCGTATTTATCGAAGGCCTCTTTTGTGGTCTTATAAAGCCATATGAGGTAGCGTTTTTTAAGATTGCCGACATCCTGATTGTCCATTTTGACCTCGCTTTACTTTGTTATGAGCTCCATATCGTCCACGTACAATACGCCTTTCGCTTCGGCTTTAGGTTCGAACTGATAGCTTTTGATCGGGAAATCCATGGTCTCGTTCTTTTCCGCGTTTTCCGGCTGCCAGTCGCGCCTCAGGTTAAAATCGCTGAAAAGCACGACTATCTGCTTCCAACCGGTAAAATCATCGGAAAAAATATAGCGCCATATTTCTTTGCCGTTGTCTTTAATGTCAAAGGCCACGTTTGTGGCTGAATTACTGCCGTACACATAGAAAGAAAAAGCGTTATATTTTTTCCAATCTATGTCCTGTGTTTTAACAAGCCAGGCGGTATTCTTGGCATCAAGGTCAAACCCGCGCGCCACCCACATGTACCCTCCGGGCCTGGCATCGTAAGTGATCTTCATCGACTGTTTTCCCGAGTGCTTTATATCAGTCGCGGCTGTCACTTCCACTTTGGAATCCCCGCCCGCGCCGAAATCCACAGTGCCGTCAGGGCCTCCGGATATGGCGTATTCGTAATCATCGATTAATAACCCTTTTTTCTCCTGCGCGTAACAGCCCGGAGCAAACAGCAAAACCAACGCTAACGCAAAATACATTTTTTTCATTTTTCTCCTCCTCCCACACCAGTGGGACACCCGCGCAATTCCACCACCAGGTGGACACCGACGCAATGTTCTACATAAGCGTCGGGTGTAAGCGCGGGGTATTATTTATTCGGGTGTTCCTGTTTAAACGGTATAACCGGGTTTGTCCAGGGGGTTTGCTGATTTATTACCGCGATCTCCAAAGGACAGACGTTAGCCGGCACTGTCAAAGCGAATTTCACCGCATTTTCAATAGCTTCCGTGGTCATTAAACGCCCGCTGTCGGCGGTTATCTCCTTTAGCTTACCGGTAAGATCCGTATCAGTTACTCCCGGCAATATGGAAGTTATCTTTATTCCGTGATCGCGCATCTCCCAGAATAAACCTTTGGAAAAAGCGCGCAAGCCCACTTTCAACGAACTGTAAACCAGGAAATTCCTGGGCAGGGGATCGCAAAGCGTGGACCCCGACACCATATTAATTATAGCACCGGATTTGTTCTTTATCATATCATTTATCACCAAACGGATCAAACGCACGTATCCCAGATAATTGGTATGCACAAGGCTTTCAAAATCCTCAAACGGCTGTTTTTCAAACGGATACTGGCTTGAAACGCCGGCGTTGTTGATCAGGATATCGATGCGGCCGAATTTCTCTTTGGCCTTATTTATCAGGTTTTCCAAGTCGGACAATTTTGTCACGTCCGTTGCTACGGCAAGCACCTCCACTTTGTATTTCTTCGCTATCTCCTCCGCGGTTTCCTTTAATGGGCCTTCGGTACGTGCCGCTATTACAAGGTTAATACCTAACCCGGCGCAGGTAGAAGCTATCGCTTTTCCGATGCCGCGGCTGGCTCCGGTTACAACAGCGGTTTTACCTTTTAAATCCATACTCATATCTTTAACCTCCTCCGACACCATTTGCTTCACTCTCTATGATTTTCTTGAAAATCTCCAGGTTTTCCCTGGAGTGCTTATTGATAAAACCTTCCACCTGTGCATCATTGAATTTAGCCTTATCGTCCATTTCAAAGTGCTGGATCCACACCAGTTCAATGCCTTGCGGCTTAGGAGTATAAAGCCAGACGATCTTCATATATTTGAACGGGAATTTCGGCTCATGGCGTTCGGAATAGGTGAAATATTTGTCTTTGAATAACAGCCTCCAGGACTGCCAGGATTTGCCTTCATCGTCAGTCAGCCGGAAAGTGATCTTATTGCCTTCTTTTTTCTCTATCTCGGCTTTTTTATATTCCCCCCCGAATAATTCCGTCCAGCGCGGGATATCATTGGAAATATCGAACACTTTGTCGTAAGGCGCGTTTATGATGATTGAATTACATGTATGGCCCATCTCCCACCTCGTTTTTTGTTTAAGGAGCCTCCGGAGAGCCCTTCGCGGGCCGGAGTAATCCCTTTATTATATTTTCCCGAATATACTCAACAAGATCGCCAGGTTACTGGAAGCGCTTAAAGAATGCGGGGAGTTCTTCGGCATGAAAATAAACACCCCGGGCTTCATCTTTATCTTTTTGCCGTTTAAGATAAAAACGCCTTCGCCTTTCAATACCGTCACCGCGGCTTCCCGCGTGGAAGTATGCTCGGAGATATCGCTTCCTTTAGCCAGGCACATAAGCGTGTAATTCGAAACATCCGACCTGACCAGCACTTTGCTGAAAATCCCCTCTTTGGGGAATTCCATCATTTTTTCCAGATCATCCACTAATGCTTTTTCCATCTCCACCTCAACTTGTAACAGCCACCACCCTTGCCCAGGCGGCGCCGGTGCCTTTGATTTTCACGGGGAAACAATTGATCTTAAAACCTGACGGGGGAAGCTTACCTAAATTAGCCAGACGCTCAATATGAATGAATTCGCGTTTCCTGCCATAGAAATGGGCGGGATAAAGCGCGTCTTTTTTCTTGTCCTGAATGAATTCCTTAAGCATGAATTTATACGGGCGGTCGATGCCCATAGTATCAACGCCGAATATTTTAACGCCTCTATCGAGCAAATAATCGATTGCCGAAATATCCACTCCGGGATATTCCGTAAAATACTGCGGGGTCCCGTAGAATTTATCCGCGCCCGTATAAAAAAGGACTATGTCCATGGGCTTAAGGGAATATTTTATATTTTTTAAACTTTCTTCCACATCCCGGGCGGTTATGGTTTCCCGCGGCTTTTTTGCGGTAAAATCCAGGCGCACCCCGTCAGCGTAACACCATTCCAGGGGGATTTCTTCCGCGGTCTTGGAAGGCCTGCCTTCCGATTGAGAACCGTAATGAAAAGAATAATCCAGGTGAGTACCGATGTGGACCGGCGAATGCACCACTTCCAGGGAAAGGAATTCCTGATCCGGCAGGTCTTTGGGGTTTACTATGCGTTTACCCAGGAAATACTTAAGCCTGCCCAACACGGTCTTTCCCATGATCACGCGGTTAAACTTGTCCACACCCGCTTTATGGGACACCCTTTCGATTTCGACGTGATGCACTTCAAAAGCCTTTTCATCGATCGGTAAACTTAAATCTATTAAATTCATTCGGTTTTATCCCTGTCTTAATTCCTTTTAAAGAAAATGCGGATTTGTTTTATGCAAATCCGCAGAGTTGATTATTTGGACTGGCCGGCTAATTTTGTTTGAATTATTTTATCTATATCGTTTATTGTACAGAATTTATTGATCTCTTTAGGGCTTAGTTTTGTGGCGAAGGCTTTTTCTAAAGCGATCACCGCCTCAACCATTTCCGTTGAGTCAACGCCTATTCCGTCGCTAAGAGTGGCGTCGTCTTTCAATTCTTCCGGCTTTATCCTTAATAACTTTACCAGGACGTCCTTGATTTTAGCCTTGGTATCCATTCTAACCTCCTTGTCTATCGAAACAATACCGGCGCAACGTGCCACATAGGCGCCGGTTAAATATGCGTCTCTCCTTTAGTCGCCCCGGCTTCCCACTTGTTCACTCCGGCCATAACATCCTGGAAACAAAGCTTGGCAAGAGGATCGAAATTACTTTCCATAATGCGGTTAATGCGCCCGGGCTTTGAGAAAAATTCACGCATACACCATGACCCCAGCCGGCCGAGGTCCTCTGTGGTAAGATGGTCCGTAGGGATAACCGGATGCAAGAAATCCCACTGGCTGAAGTCGACTTTTTTGGGATCTATCCAGTTCTTCTTTAAAGAGATCCTCCACATG
>JAQULD010000119.1 GCA_028719045.1 Candidatus Omnitrophota bacterium
CTGGGATATTTTCATTTCCATTGCCGCGATAAACGCCTACACCACCACCCGCGTTTTTACCATGGGGCTTCTTACCAATAATGTTATTACGGGATTTTATTCCATGGCGGAAAGGATCGCCAACGTCCCCCAGACATTCCCGCTCAGTTCCTTTTCCCAGGCGATCTTCCCGCGTTTAAGCCAGATGTACCATAAAAATAAACTTAAAGCCTTTAGGATCATGCAGCGCGTCCAGCAAATAACCATAGTCATTTCCGCGATCTGCCTGCCCTTTGTATTTGTCTTCGCGCATCCTATCGTAAAGGTCATCTGCGGAGGCGATTACCCGCAGGCGGTATCAGCCTTAAGGGTACTGCTTATCTCCGTGTTTTTCATTCACGCCAACGCCTTCCGCGTGCAGTTCCTGATCGTCTCCGGCAAAACGCATATTTATTCCAGGATACACGTGATCATGGCAATAATAGGAATGCCGCTCATATTCCTTTTAATACACTCTTTTTCTTATATGGGAGCGGCCGCCTCAACCGTAATTATCGAAGCGTCGATTTTTACCATTACCTTTTTCACCGTAAAAAAACTCGCCTTTCATAATCCCAAATAGCCTCACCGAAGCATTTTTGTTGCAGAGGGTTTTTATTTGGAATACAATATACGTCATAATACCTATGAAAACCCAAGCTCTATTCTTTATTTTGTGCTTTGTATTACTTTTTCCCGGAGCGGCGAAAAGCGAGGATTCAGCGAGCCGCGGCCTTTTTATCGCTACTATCGGGCAGACGCCGGTACTGTCCAGCCGCCAGCAGATCGCCAAAGCCGTGGATTTTGCCAGGGAAAACCGCATTAAAACCATTTTCGTGCAAGTCTACCGCGCCAACCAATCCTGGTTTCCTTCCAAGGTGGCGGATTCAAGCCCCTATAAAGAATGCTTCAAAAGC
Organism: Candidatus Omnitrophota bacterium; assembly: GCA_028719045.1. Next base: position 936 of record JAQULD010000119.1, read on the forward strand.
CTTTCAGAAGACCCTTTAGCTTTACTTATTAAAGAAGCGCACGCCTCCGGGGTCCAGGTGCACGCCTGGCTTAACCTCTTGAGCCTGAGTACTAATAAAAATGCCCGGATCCTTAAAAAATTCGGCCCCGGCATCCTTACCAGGAACATTAAAGAGAAGAAAACCATCGGAGACTACAGGATAGACGATCAATACTTTCTTGAGCCCGGAGACCTGAATGTGCGTAAAGAGCTTACCCGCCTGGTCGAAGAAATTTTAACCGCCTACCCGGGATTAGACGGCATACTCTTTGATTACATAAGGTATCCGGACAGCAACCCCGCTTACGGCCACACCGAAGTCAACATCGCGCGTTTTAAAGAAGCTACAGGAATTAGAAAAATATCGGAAGACAGCCCGGCCTGGAAAAATTGGAAACGCGGCCAGGTAACAGAACTACTGAAAAGGCTTGTCGATAAAACGCGGGGCCTGCGCCCCGGCATCCAGGTATCGGCTACGGGATGCGCCCCCTTCTCCCGCTCTTATTACGAAGCCTTCCAGGACTGGCCGTCCTGGCTTCAAAGCGGGCTGATCGACTATGTCACCATCATGAGCTATCCCATAGATATTTCCGAATTCGAGAAAGACATTTCCCAGGCTAAAAATAAAGCCGTTGATTTCAGGAAAGTGAATATCGCGGTAGGCGCCTATAAGATGCTGGCATCGCCTGAAACATTCGCCAGGCAATATAATATCTGTGAAAATACCGGCTGCAACTCCTGCGTTATTTTCCATTATGACAGCTTGCTCCGCAACCCCGCTCTCGCGAACTGTTTAACCGCGGGCTCCAAAGAACCTGCCAGGCAACAAGCCAGGAATACTCTTTTGAAACCGGACGTGATTACACGCTAAAAATGTCAAAATTCATTTATTTGATAATCGGTGGTATAATGGGGACTGTCGCCAGGTACCTCCTGGCCGGGATTATTTACGAAGCGGCCGGGACAAGTTTTCCCTACGGGACACTGGCGGTCAATCTTTTTGGATGCCTTCTCGTGGGTTTTTTCGCGGCTGTTTCGGAGAATAAATTCCTGCTCGACCCGAATCTAAGGTTATTGCTCATGGTCGGCTTTTGCGGAGCTTTCACCACTTTTTCCACATTTATACTGGAGACCTCCAACCTGATCAGGGACGGAGAAACATTCAGGGCCTTTTTAAACGTGATTTTCAGCGTACTCATAGGCTTTATCGTTTTCAGGGTCGGAGTATTTATCGGGGACATCCTATAATAATACCCCGCCAAAAGGAGCTAAAATGAAAATACCAGCTGAAGGAAAACTTTTAAGGATTTTTATCGGTGAAGCCGACAGGTGGGAAGGCAAACCGCTATATGAAGAAATCATCCTGCTTGCTAAAAAGAATTCCATGGCAGGGGCAACCGCTATAAAAGGCTTTATGGGCTTTGGCTGTAAAAGCCATATGCACACGGCCAAACTCCTGCGCCTCTCCGAAGACCTGCCGATCATAATAGAAATCGTGGACAGCGAAGAAAAAATTAACGCTTTCCTCCCCTTTCTCGATGAAATGGTCAAAGAAGGGCTGATTACCCTGGAAAAAGCGAATGTGGTAATGTACCGGGCCGCAAAATAAACGAGGTTATTATGAATGGCCACTTAACAAAAATAGTTTCCATCTGCGCTTTATCCCTGGCGCTGCAAACAGGATCGCCCTGCTTTTGCCAGGACAACCAGGAACAGGCAAAAGAGGAAAAACCTCAGATAAAAACCATGTCCGGGACTGTTGCCCAGGTGGCATTTGTAAAATCTTTTATTATGGTCACCAGCGAACTCGGATACCTGATCATCTCAGTCCCCGAAGGCATCCCTATCTCACGCGGTAAAGAAAAGATCGATCTCGACGGGATCGATGCCGGAGATTCGGTCATAGTTAAATATTACTCCCCTGAGCCGGGGAAATACATAGCTGTATCGATCAGGGACAGTACTCCTCCCAATTAACGACAAAACCTCCACAACGTTATTTTTCATTGTGGAGGTTTAATTTACGGACGCCCTAGCTTCCGGGTGTTTTTTTAGTATCCCATAGAAGCCGAATTCGCTGATGATAGGATATAATCTATCACCCTCTCACTTACACCGTGCGCCCGCAAATAATCGACATCCGCAGAGCTAAGACTGAATCTTGTCCCGGTTCTGGCGATCTCATTGATGATTTCGTCATCAGGCACCCCGCGGGAAGCCATATCCGCGATATCCGCTATACTAAGATAACCGCTGTATAACGGCTCGTTATAATAACCAGGGTAATAGTAATCCGGGTTATAATAATATGGATAGCCGAATATCACGAAACGATGGTGATGGCGATCACGATCAAAATCATGGTCACGATCAATTCTGCGGTCGAAATGGCGATTATTCGAAACGTTCCCCAAGTTATGCCAGTTCCCCCCGCTCATACTATTGTTAATTGCCGTATTCGAGCCCATACTCTCTTTAACGCTGGGCCGGACACTACCTGAGAAATTACCGCTGCGCGGGGCAGAAACTGATCCGCCAAAATGACGGCCTTCCCCTTTGAAAGCGGGATTCATATGCTCAGGATGAGCGAACTGCGCGAAAGCCTTGCCATTCGCCAGGAACAAAAACAACACCGCTAACACCATAAGCAGTTTAAATTTAGTTTTCATTTTTTCCCCCTCTTTGCTTTCAATTGTTTGGATGCTTGCAGCTTTAAAAGGTTTCACGGCATTTCTCTTTGAAAAATATTTTTATACTGGAATGAAACTTTTTGGGGAGTTGTTTAGTCTAATCTAAAAAGGGATGAAAATGGTGGATATATACAAAGATCTGGTAACCATGGCGCAGGAAGGCGATATACAGGCCTTTGAGGACCTGTACAGGAATTCCGCCAGTTTCGTTTACAGCGTCGCTTTCAGGATAACTCACAATAAAGCCGACACTGAAGAAGTCGTGCAGGACGTTTTTATGCAGATATTCAAGAACCTTAAGGATTTCAAGTTCAAATCGTCTTTTAAGACCTGGGCGTACAGGATAGCTATTAACACGGCGATCAATAAATATAACCGCTCGTCAAAAGACAAAAACCGGCTGCAAAGCTTCGGGGAAGAGCCCGTTATACACTCTGATATTCACAAAGTCCCTGAGTTTATGGAAAAAGAAGCCAGGGAAAAAGAAATCTCTTCGCTGTTGGAAACGCTTAATCCCGACCAGCGCACCTGCCTGATATTACGGGAGATCGAAGGATTAAGTTACCGGGAAATCGCGGACGCCTTGAAAATAAATTTGAACACTGTCCGCACCAGGTTAAAACGCGCGCGGCAGGCGCTTATGGCTGGGGCAAACAGGAAGGAGCTGCACTATGAACTGTAAAAAGATCAGGGCCATTATAGCCACAGACTACATTGACAAAGAAATCAAAGAAAAGCTTAAAGAACATATCGACGAACATTTAACTTCCTGCTCCGGATGCCGCGAATTCAA
>JAQULD010000120.1 GCA_028719045.1 Candidatus Omnitrophota bacterium
CCCGTAGGAGTCGGGGCAGTGTCTCAGTCCCCGTGTGGCTGACCACCCTCTCAGGCCAGCTAACCGTCAAAAGCCTTGGTAGGCCATTACCCTACCAACTAGCTGATAGTACGCGAGCTCATCTCTATACAATCCCTTGCGGGATCTTTACCAGGCTCTACTTATGTAAAACCTGACACATCAAGCATTACCCTTACTTTCGCAAAGCTATGCTCGGTATAGAGGTAGATTACTCACGCGTTACGCACCCGTTTGCCGCTATCAAGATCTCGCTTGCAAGCCTTCCTTGCGGTCAGCCTGCTCGCTCCATCAAGATCGCTCGACTTGCATGCCTAATCCACGCCGCCAGCGTTCACTCTGAGCCAGGATCAAACTCTCCGAAATTCTAGAAAGTTAAATAAAGGCTCTTTGATTATTTTTTTGATTACCTCTGAAATTGACCTCACTGAAATTAAATTTCAGCGGGCCGTCGCTTGGCTATTCAATTATCAAAAGAACAAAATACAACTTAATCTATTTGTTCCGTATTCCTGAATTTTATATTTTAAGAGAAGACAGAAAAGGCGTCCCGACATATCCACAGGACGCCTTCTTATCTATTCTGATAGGCGTTTTGTTGTCGGAAAACTAACTACCCAAACTTGTCAATACCGCTAATACTCTTATTCACAGATTAATAAGATACCTTATGAATCGTGTTTTGTCAAGTTTTTTTTTAACTATTTTTTATGGACTGCGCTGAACTTATGTAAAGAGCAAACAAGACAATGACTTTAGTCCCACCAACAAAAACATTATACCACAAATTTCTTTTATTTGTTAATTAATTCTGTGATTTTAAATATCGGCATAAACAGGGAAACGACGATGCCGCCTACGATAACGCCGAGCACGGCAATTACCAGAGGCTCGATCATGCTTGTAAGTGCTGCGACCGCGGAATCCACCTGCTCATCATAAAAATCGGCGATCTTGGTAAGCATTTTCTCAAGCTGCCCGGTCTGTTCGCCCACGCCGATCATGCGGCAGACAATCGGCGGAAAAGCCCCGCTCTTTGCCAAAGGAGTGGAAATAAGTTCTCCGTCGCGCACCGACTTGCGGCAATTGCTGACCGCCACTTCCACGACTTTATTCCCGGAAGTTTTCCCTACAATTTCCAGGGCATTAAGCACCGAGACACCGCTCTTTATAAGCGTCGCGAATGTCCGGGAAAATTTCGCCACCGCGACTTTGCGTAAAAGCGGACCCAGGACAGGGAACCTTAATTTTTGCGCGTCGAAATTATAACGCCCCCTTTCCGTGGCGATGTAACGTTTGAACAATACGCCCGCTAAAAACAAAATGCATATCGTCGGCACAAAGAATTTTCTTAATATGTCGCTTGTCCCGATAAGGATTTTTGTAGGTAAAGGCAGGTCCCCTCCAAGCATATCAAAGATGCCTTTAAAAGTGGGGACTACTTTAAGCAGCAATACTGAGGTGATCAGCATCGCCATGGTCACTACGACAGCCGGATACACAAGGCTTGACTGGACCTTCCTGTTGAGCGCGGCCGCTTTCTCCAGATAAGAAGCGAGCCTGTCAAGAACATCGTTAAGCATACCGGAGGCTTCGCCCGCCTTACTCATATTAACGTATAGTTCGGAAAAAACTCCCGGGTGTTTAGCCAGCGCGTCGCAAAAGCTCATCCCGGCCTCGATATCCTGCCTTAACACCATTACAACATCTTTTAAAGTTTTATTATCTACCTGCTCCACAAGTATACCCAGGGTCTGGACCAGGGGAATGCCGGAATCGATCATCGTGGCTAACTGGCGGGAAAAAATAACCAGGTCATCAAGCTTGACTTTCTTGCCCTTGGTTTTTATGACTCTCTTCTTTGCCTCTTTAAGCGAAACGACAACCAGCTCTTTATTATGCAAAAGGTTCGCCGCTTCCGCTTCGGAAGGAGCATCCATGCTGCCGGTAACGGTCATTCCGTTCTTGTCTTTGGCACTGTATTGAAATGTAGGCATTTAAAAGCCCCCGGTTAATAAATTAGATATTACAAGTTTATAAGGTTTCCAGCGTATCCACTATACTAAAGAAAGCGTCTACCACGTTGGGGTCGAATTGCTGGCCGCGGTTCAGTTTTATCTCTAAAACCGCTTCTTCTTTCGAAAACGGGACTTTTCTATATGAGCGCGCGGAACGCATCGTGTCGTAAGCGTCGGCAAGATTTATGATCCTGGCTCCCAGCATTATCTCTTCTCCTTTAAGCCCTTGAGGATAGCCGGATCCGTCATAATGCTCATGGTGCTGTTTGACCAGGTCGGTTACCCCGTTTAAGAACGTAAGGGGCTCAAGGATCTGGGCGCCGGTAGCGGGATGGCGTTTCACCTGTTCCCACTCCTGCGGAGTCAAAGAAGAAGGCTTGCTCAAAATATTATCCGCGATACCGATCTTTCCTAAATCGTGCAATTCGCAGGCCTCCCTGATCATTTCAACCTCTTTTACCGGCAGATGCATTTCCCGGGCAATGGCCTCCGCGTATTTGGCGACATTCTCCGAATGGCTGTGCGTATAGTGGTCCCTGGCGTCTATAGCTTCAGCAAGGACTTTGATGGTACGCATGTAGGTAGAACGCAGGTTCTCGTAAAGGCGGCTAAGGCTCGTGGTAGATTCTTCTATCCTTTTTGCCATCAGGATATTCTGCTTTTGCAGCGACGAGTTTTGTTCCTGAAGGCCGCTTATCAATTTACGCTGAGACATGACAAATGAACGGAATTCCGCGCCCTTCTGGACAAAAAACGAAAGCTGAGAGGGATTAAGCGGATAACGGATTATCCCGTAAACCCCTGGCATAAACGATTCCTCAGAAAGCTTGTTATTAGCCGTATCCACTATTCCGATAATCACGCAATCGGTATCTATATTCTTCAATTCCCTGACAAGATTTATATTATCCTGTTCGGAATCCGTGAGTTTTACCAGCACAAGGTCGAAACTATTGTGTTTGAAACTCTCAAAGGCTTTTTCAGCCAGGGACTCAAAAATAACCGAGCAGCCGTTTTCTCCCGTTAACTTTTCGCCCAGCGCCCTTTCTTGCGCCTGATCATGATTAATGCACAAGACCCTGATTTCAGACACTCTTATTCCTCCGTAGTGATCCTTAGCGCCTCTTCAATGGAAGTAAACCCGTCTCTTACCTTGATAAACGCGTCGTCCCGAAGGGTCTGCATCCCGCACTTATCTATAGCGTAGGACTTAATCTCATCTATGGACTTTTTCTTGATGATCATTTCGCGTATAACGTCGTCAATCAAAACAGCTTCCAGGATTGCTATTCTACCATAAAAACCGGTATTATTGCAATATCCGCATCCTTCGGCTTTATAAAAAACCGCTTTTTCCTTGAAACCGATTTTCTCCAGGTAATCTTTAGAGAACTCTACCGGCTTCTTGCATTTAGGGCAGAGGCGGCGGCAAAGCCTCTGCGCGCAGGCCATAATAAGGCTTGAGCCGACTAGAAACGGCTCCACTCCCATATCTATAATCCTGGTGATACTGGAGATCGCGTCGTTGGTATGCAGCGTGGACAACACGAGCTGGCCTGTCAAAGACGCCTTGACCGCGATATCCGCGGTCTCGGAATCCCTGATCTCTCCGATCATGATTACATCCGGGCTTTGCCGAAGCAAGGCGCGCAATCCTGTTGAAAAAGTAAGGCCTATGTCCTGTTTGGTTTGCACCTGGGTCACGCCTTCCATCTGGTATTCCACCGGGTCTTCAACGGTAATGATATTTCTTTCCGGGGTGTTTAACTGGGTCAGTATAGAATACAATGTGGTGGATTTACCAGAACCGGTAGGGCCGGTTACCAGGATCATACCGAAAGGCTTGGCTATCGCCGCTTTAAATACCGCCAGAGGAGAAGGGGAAAAACCGAGGTTATCAAGGCCAATGGACAAATTCCCCTTATCCAGTATACGCAGGACGAATTTCTGGCCGTAAGTAACCGGCAGCCCAGAAACGCGGAAATCCACCTCTTTATTTTCGAACCGCACCTTAAACCTTCCATCCTGAGGGACGCGGTTTTCAGTTATATCCAGGTCCGCTATGATCTTGATCCTGGCAATGATCGCGTTCTGCTTGCTGCGCGGAAGTTTAAACATCTCATGCAGGGCGCCGTCAATACGGTATCTAATGCGTAGCCCGTCCTCTTCAGGCTCAATATGGATATCGGAAGCCCTTCTCTTCAAAGCCTCCGTCAACATCAAATCCACCAGTTTAACTATCAGCGGCTTTTCGCTTTCCTGCAAAGCGCTGGAAAGCTCTATCTTCTCATCCGATAAAAGTTCCACATCTTTTTCTTTTAATTCTTTGTTGCCGAGCGTCTCCTCATTGATGAACTGCTGCATATCCTTTGCTTCACCGGCGTACT
>JAQULD010000121.1 GCA_028719045.1 Candidatus Omnitrophota bacterium
CATCTGTTCTGGTAACGCAGCCACCGCGATTTCGCAATTATTGAACACGAAAATAAACATCGTCGTGCCGAGGATACTTTTTCTCCCCATAGAGGAAGTCCCGAGCGCCGTGGGGGGGCAAGATAAACTGGTCGCGGGCCTTGTGTTGCGGTTCCTGGGAGATCTCCCCAGCACTATAATCTTCATATTTTCCCAGGAGGACGCTTTAAGCCTTGCGTCGCTTATGACCGGAAAACAGATATCAAAAGGAAGCGTCATCGGCGACCTGGAGCGTTCCGCATTGAAAGAAGTCGGGGTGATCCTTGCCAACGCCTATCTCGGGGCTATGGCCACTTTCGTGGGAATGGGGCTTGTCCCTACCGTCCCGGAATTGATAGTGGATATGGCGGGGGCGATGCTCGATTATGTCCTTATTGAATTAAGCTGTAAATCACAGTTCGCTTTATTGATAGAATCTGAGTTCAAGGAAGAAACAACCTCCGTGAAAGGGCATTTCTTTTTGATCCCCAACGCAAGCGGGCTGGAGATCATTCTTAATTCTATCGGAAAATAGTTTTAAGAATTGAATATAATTCAAATCTTAACCTCAATTTATGCAGGATAGCTATAGAGAATTATTCCTTTCAGAATCACTAGAATACCTTAACGTAATAAATAACTGTCTGGTAAAATTAGAGGATAACCCCGCCGATTTAGAATCCCTGAACGAAATTTTCCGCTGTATCCATACTTTGAAAGGCATGTCCGCCACAATGGGGTTTGAAAAACTGACCCAGGTCGCGCACCAGGCGGAAAACCTCCTGGATGAACTCCGCAGCCAGAAAAGAAAAGTCACCACCGAAATAATCGATATCCTTTTTGCGGCGGTAGACATATTGGAGAGGCTGACCGAAGAAGTAAAATTGAGACAGGAAAGTAAAATAGATATCGCCCCCTGCATTGAGAACCTGAGGAACATTCTTACCGTTAAATCCGAATCAGTAGAGACTTTCCCCACTGCTAAAGGGGCCGAAAAAACGCAAGCGCCTCAGCCGGAGCCGGTTTTTGAATTCAACGAAGAAGAGTTAAAAAGGCTAAAGCAGATAAAAGACAACGGCTACGGGATATACAAGGTCAAGGTCACTCTGAACAAGGAATGCACCTTAAAAGAGGCGCGGGTTTTCTTGGTAATGAATAACCTTCAAAAGATGGGCGAGATCGAACGTTCGGTTCCTCCTCTTGAAGACCTCAGGAAAGGCAAGGTTGAACAGTTCTTCACCGTTATATTCGTTACTAAAGAACTGACTGAAAAAATACATGCCGATCTTTTAGCTGTTTCAGAAATTGAAAGCGTTGTCGTAAGCGAAGTGGATATGATGGCCAAAGCCGCCTCCGCGGCGCAGCCGCTGGCGGGCCACGCCAAAAAGATCTCCAGCATGCGCATTCCTGTGGAGAGGCTGGATAAGATCATGAACCTGATGGGAGAGCTGGCGATCGCCAAGATCCGCCTGATGCAGATAAGCCAGGCCCGTAATATCGATGCCCTGGAAGGAGTGAGCGTTGTGCTCGACCGTCTTATTTCCTCGCTGCAGGATGAAGTCATGCAGACAAGGCTTTTGCCGGCGTCGTATATCCTTGATACTTTTCCAAGGATGGTAAGAGACCTTGCCAGGAAACAGGGCAAAGAAGTGGAACTGGAAATTATCGGCGGAGAGATAGAGCTGGACAGGGTGGCGCTGGATGAGAAGAGCGATCCTTTGGTGCATCTTATAAGGAACGCCATAGACCACGGCATTGAAAGCCCTCAGGAAAGGAAAGCGCTTAAGAAAAATCCCTGCAGCAAGCTTCTTATACAGGTGAGCCGTCAAAAGGGGCAGATCTTCATAGAAATTGTCGATGACGGCAGGGGCGTGGATTTTGAAGCGGTGAAAAGGGTCGCTTTGGGTAAAGGGCTTATAACCGAAGAAGAAGCGGTTTCTCTCGATGAGAAAAAAATACTGGATCTTATCACCATGCCGGGTTTTTCCACGGCTAAAAAGGTGACTGATATTTCCGGGCGTGGCGTGGGCCTTGACGTGGTGAAATCCAAGATCGAATCGCTGGGCGGAAGGCTTGAATTCGAAACAAAGCTTAAGGAAGGCAGCCGTTTTATTTTGACTCTTCCCCTGACCCTGGCGATCATTAAGGCGATGCTGGTCAGGGTAGGCGAAGAAATCTTCGCCGTGCCGCTCATGAGCGTGCGCGAAATTATCAAGATCAAGGAAAACGAACTTAAATTTATACAGCGTTTCGAAGTAGCCAGGATCAGGGAAGAGATCATCCCGATCATAAGGCTCGAAAGGGAATTGGATATTATCTGTAAGCCGGAGGCCGGCTCTGAGGGGATACTTTCAGTGATAATAATTGAATATGGTAAAAAAGCGCTTGGCCTGGTGGTAAGCCAGGTCCTGGGAGAACAGGATATCGTCGTTAAGCCTTTGGGCTCGATCGTCAAAAGGACAAAAGGCGTTGCCGGCGCCACTATACTGGGTGACGGAAAAGTCGCGTTGATCTTGGACACTATGAGCTTAAAATAAGGAGGTATTAATGCAAAACCTGGAATTGACTCCGGAGCAGTTCGATATTTTAAAAGAAATAGGCAGTATAGGCGCGGCAAACTCCGCGACCGCGTTGAGCCAGCTTTTATGCAAAAAAGTAACTATAAGCGTGCCCAATGTCCGGCTTTTGGGCGCTGATGAGTTGCCTACTTCCGAATTTATCACCAAATCCGGGGATATCGGCATAGCCGCTTCTTCGACGATCCTCGGCACGCTTACCGGAGGCATGCTCGTTTTATTTTCGCAGTCAAGCGCTTTATTGATGATTGACATATTGATGAGAAGAGAAATAGGCACCACGCAATTCTTCAACATTATGGACGCCTCGGCGCTCTCGGAATGCTCCAGTATACTTTGCTGTTCTTACCTTAACGCCATAACGGAATTCCTGAACTTATACAAATTAGTCCCTTCCATAAACCAGATCTACATGGATAAGATAGATAAGCTGACCAGGGTGCTGGTAAAGGATTTTATGAATATAAATGCCGGTTATGCCCTGCCTATCGAAAACAACCTGGTGATAGCGGGAACGGAGCTTAACCTTTTTGTGGTCTTCCTTTTGGATGTGGCCAGCGTAAACAAGATACTTAAAAGCGTAGGATTATGAGCGAGGAAATATTCGCATTAGATATAGGCACCCGTAAAGTCATGGGCCTCATCGCCTGTAAAAAAGGCGATACGGTCCAGGTTTTGGACGCTCAGGTCATGGAGCACCTTTCCCGCCCCATGTTCGACGGCCAGATCCACAGCATAGAAGAAGTGGCCAAGACCGTAAAATGCGTGAAGGAAAGCCTGGAATCGCGCCTGGGCAGGAAATTGACGCAGGCGGCTGTCGCTGTCGCGGGCAGGAATTTAGTGACTTACAAAACCAAGGTGGTCAAAGAATTAGATACGGAAAAAGAAATTACCGAAGAGATCATAAAAGGCCTTGAGCTCGAAGCGGTGGATAAAATATTTTCCGACGCAGGAGGCGATATCGCGCAGTACTATTGCGTGGGGTACAGCCCGGTTTATTTTGAGTTGGAAGGAAACAGGATCACCAGCCTCCTTGGCCACCGCGCGAAATCTATAACTGTCGAGATGATCGCCACGTTCCTGCCGCGCGTTGTCCTTGACAGCATGTTTGCGGTCCTGAAGCGCACGGGTTTGGAAGCCACCGGCATTACTCTCGAACCCATTGCCGCGATCCAGGCGATCATACCTCCGGAAATGCGCAACCTCAATATAGTGCTGGTGGATATAGGCGCGGGGACATCGGACCTGGCTTTGACAAAAGACGGGTATGTCTTCAGTTACGGGATGGTCCCGGATGCGGGCGACGAAATCACGGAATATATCTCTGAAATAATGCTTACGGATTTTAACGGCGCGGAACAGATAAAGAGAAAACTGGAGATACTGGAAGAAATTGAATATGAAGATATCTGGTCAAAGCGCTGGCAGGTAAAGACTGCCGATATAAAACAGAACCTCCTTGCGGCCGTACACAAATTATCCGAATCCATAGCAAAAAAGGGGCTGGAATTAAACGGCGCCGCGCCTGCCGCGGTAGTGGCGGTGGGCGGGGGAAGCCTGACAGCCGGGCTTATGCCCGAATTAGCAAAAAGTTTTGGCATGTCCGAGGATAAAGCGGGTATACGTCTTCCTTTGGCCATAAAAAATTTAAAAGATATGACCGGAAAATTAACCGGCCCCGAGGCCGTCACCCCTATAGGCATAGCCCTTATGGCTGTTAACGCGCAGGGTTTGCGTTTTGTGGACATCGAGATCAACGGCAGGAAGATCAGGATGCTTGATTTCCAGCAGAAAAAGGATATACTG
>JAQULD010000122.1 GCA_028719045.1 Candidatus Omnitrophota bacterium
CGGCGGGGATCTTGATTTCAGCTATTTGATTTACTTTGTGGTGCAGCAGCCCTTCTCCGACTGGAGAAGTTACGGAAATTTTTCCCTGGACATAATCCGATTCCAGCTCAGAGACCAGGGTATACTCCAATTCTTCGCCTGAATCCAGGTCTTTTATTTTAACATTGGCTCCGATCAAAACCTCGTCACTGGTCATGTTTTCATCATCAAGGATGCGGCAATTGGATAATTTAGACTCTAATTCGGCGATTTTTTCCTCGTTCTGCCCTTGCGCGTCTTTGGCGGCATCGTATTCGGCATTCTCGGAAATATCCCCATGCGCCCTTGCCTCTCCGATCGCCTTGGATAGTTGGCGGCGTTTTGTTGTTTTCAGGTACTCAAGTTCCTTGGTCAATTTTTCATAACCGGCTTTAGTCAAATATGTCTCATTCATCGAATTTATCCTTTTTTTAGCGCGGGATTATTTTAATAATGTAAACCAGAATTTTGAACCCAAGCCTTCCGTGCTTTCAACTCCGGCATTCCCGCCATGCAGCTCCACAATATGCTTTACGATAGAAAGGCCAAGGCCTGTCCCGCCTAACTCCCTTGAACGCGCCTTATCCACGCGATAGAACCTTTCAAATATCCTCAAAATATCTTTACCCGGTATGCCTATCCCCGAATCTTCCACAATGACCTTTATCTTATCGTTTAAATCCCGGCTGTAGATCTTTATAAATCCGTTTTCTTTATTAAACTTAATGGCATTATCGATTAAATTGGTCAGGACCTGCTCCATCCTGTCTTTATCCGCAATTACCGACAGCCCCTGCGGCAGTTCATTCTTTACCTCTACTGTCGTCTTTTTTAACTGCGCCTTAAACCCCGAAAGTATCTTATCGGTAAGCCCCTTTAAATTTATCTCTTTTTTCTCCAATCTTATGTTCCTGGACTCCATGGAAGATAAATCCAGCAGGTCATTGATCAAACTGTCCAGGCGGTTGGCGTGGTTGAGTATGATCTCCAGGAATTGCCGGCTATTCTCTTTGTCTTCTAAAGCTCCGCCCAGAAGGGTTTCCACAAACCCCTTTATGGACGTAAGGGGCGTTTTTAACTCATGCGATACATTCGCCACAAAATCCCTGCGCACCACCTCTAATCTTCTTATTTCGGTTATATCGTGAATGACCACAAGACAGCCGGCCGTGATATTCTTTTCAAATATGGGGGAAGCGTTTATCTGGAATATTTTCTGTACCGGCCAGACCAGGGTTAATTCCTGGGAAACAAGTTCCCCTTTTTTTAAAACTACGGCTATGATCTCCGAAATATCATTATTTCTTACCGCCTCAAGGAAGAATTTACCTTCGGTTTCCTTTCCGGAAATATTGAACAATTTTTCAACGGTAGGATTAACGGAAACGATCCTGGCATCCTTATCCAGCGCGATCACGCCTTCCGCCATACTGTTCAGGATAGCCCGCGCCTGGTTGTTTTCTTTCCGAAGTCTCAGGATCTCGGATTTAAACCCATCCGTAAGCTTGTTCACCGCTTCCGCGAGCCTGCCGATATCATCGTGAGTAAGGACGCTTACTCTCTGCTCCGGGTCTCCCGCGGAGATCTTATTTAAAGTATCGGTGATCTCCTTTATCCTTTTTCCGTCATTAAACAGCAAGTTATTAATCCTCCTCAACCTCGAACCTATATCCGTAATTCTTAACGGTAATGATCCTCTTGGCTTCCGTTTTTAATTTTTTGCGCAGCGTCCTGATATGCACATCCACCGTGCGCGTCTGTATCTCGATAGCATTGTCAAAACCCCAGATATTATCCAAAAGGTAATCCCTGGATAAAACCCTTCCTTTCGCTTTTACGAGCGTCTTTAATAATTCGAATTCTTTTGCCGTCAGTTCCACGGGCTTGTTTGCGACACTTACGGCTATTTTGGAAAAATCCATGCTTAAACCGCCGATTTTCAGTATCTCAGGCAGGGCTTCTTTTTCTTTGGCGCGGCGTAAAACAGCTTTTATGCGGGCAACCAGTTCCCCGGGGCTGAAAGGCTTGGTTATATAATCATCCGCTCCCAATTCCAAACCCACGATCTTATCGGTTTCCTGGGTTTTAGCGGTGAGCATGATTATGGGAATCGACTGGGTCTTATTTTCTTTTTTCAGGGTTTTGCATACTTCCAGCCCGTCAATACCAGGAAGCATTAAATCCAGAATAATGAGTCCGGGGCGCTCTTTGTTTGCCGCGTTTAAAGCCTCCTCCCCGTCATAAGCAAACACGGTCCTAAAGCCTTCTTTTTTCAGGTTATAATCCAGCATCTTCACTATGTCTTTTTCATCATCCACGATCAGTATTTTTTCTTTCATTTCTTCTCCTTGCGCCCTCTGCAGGCATTAACGCATACCCCGCAGATAAACTGATCGACTAAACGCCGTTTTTGGAATTCTTTCAATTTTTCGAAACACCCCAAATGGTCGAACTCTTCCGGCTTTTCCCTGATCGCCCCGGCCGGACAAACTTCAATACATAACCGGCAATCGGCGCAATTGTCTTTTGAAGGTTCATCCAGCTTAAGCGGCATATCCGTAAGTATTGTCACCAGCCGCAGCTGACAGCCGTATTTCTTGTTCACCAAAAGATTGTTCCTGCCTGTCCAGCCTAAACCGGCTAACTGGGCGATCTTTTTATGGGAAAGATGCGCCTTCTGGTTCTGCCAGTCTAAGATCTGTGACGCGGGAATAGCGACCGCAAGAAAACCTTTATTCTGGATAAACCAGCTTACCCTAAAGGCGATCTGGTCAAGGATAGCGTTAGCTGTGCGGTAATGGTGAAAATAGAGCCGGGTCGGGGCGTTTTCAATTTCCTGCAAAAGCCCGCCCGAAAGCCTGATCCCTAAAGAAACCGCGTTATCAATTTTACCCAGCACTTCTTTAGAAAGCATGAATTCATCCTTTATCGCCTCTATGCCGGCGACGCCGAATAAGTCCAGCCCCTGCGCCAGGGCAAATTTCTTCAACTGAAGATAATTCTTATTTTTGTCCATTTATTTTCCTGAGGTAAACCATCAATATCGAGATCGCCGCCGGAGTTACTCCGGAAATACGCGACGCCTGCCCTAAATTCAGGGGTTTAAATTTCTTTAACTTTTCTTTTATCTCCCTGGAAAGGCCGGGAATGAGCGAATAATCCATTTCCCCGTGCAGCTTGATTTTCTCCAGGTTTTTGAACCGTTCTATTTCACAGGATTGCCGTTGAATGAACCCAGCATATTTTACCTCAATTTCTATCTGCCTGGAAGCGTATTCGTCAATATTTAATCCTGTTCCGTTAAGGCTCTTTAAATCCTCAAAGGTTATTTGCGGCCTTTTCAGGATCTCCTCAAGGCTTGCCGGTTTTTTTAAAAAAGAAGAACCCAGCCGCGTTAATGCCTCATTTGTCGCAGCGCCTGGTTTTATCCGGGTAGCTCTCAGGCGGCTTATTCCCTCTTTGACAGCTTTAGCTTTCTCTTGCGTTTTCTCATAATCTTCTTTACCTACCAGCCCCACCTCAAAACCGGTCTTCCTTAACCGTAAGTCGGCGTTATCCTCCCGCAAAATGAGCCGGTATTCTACCCTGGAGGTGAACATACGGTAAGGTTCATTAGTGCCTTTGGTAGTCAAGTCGTCGATCAATACCCCGATATATCCGGAAGCGCGGTCCAAAATAAGAGGCTGCCTGTTCTTTACCCTTAGAGCCGCGTTAATTCCGGCGACCAATCCCTGAGCCGCCGCTTCTTCATAACCCGTGGTACCGTTAATCTGTCCCGCCAGGTAAAGATTCTTGATTAATTTAGTTTCCAGTGTCGGGTAAAGCTGGGTGGGTTCAACGACTGTATGTTCGATCCCGTAACCGAAACGGGTCACCTTCGCCTTTTCCAAACCGTCAATGGAATGCAATATCTCCAATTGCACATTTTCAGGCAAACTCGTGGAAAGCCCGTTCGGGTAAACCTCATTCGTGTCAAGCCCCTGCGGTTCCAGGAACACCTGATGCCTTTCTCTATCGGAGAATTTCACCACTTTATCTTCTATGGAAGGGCAATAGCGGACTCCGGTCGCCTTGATTATCCCGGCGTATAACGGAGACTTATCCAAATTTTCCCGGATGATTTTGTGGGTATTCTTATTGGTATATGTAATATGGCAAGGAAGCTGGCCGCGCGAAATTCTTTCCGTGGAAAAAGAAAACGGCTTAGGCGGCTCGTCGCCTTTTTGTTCGATAAGGCGTGAAAAATCTATGGAATTCTTATCGAGGCGCGGGCAGGTGCCGGTCTTGAACCTGAGCAACACAAAACCAAGCCCTTTCAAATCCTTAGCGAGGTGCGTG
>JAQULD010000123.1 GCA_028719045.1 Candidatus Omnitrophota bacterium
CGGGCAAAAGTTTGCTTAAGCGGGCACTGAGGCTTATTGTTAAACATCCGGCGGTTAATTTTCCCGATTTTGGCGGTACACATGGACTTTCAATTAAAAACTG
Source organism: Candidatus Omnitrophota bacterium (assembly GCA_028719045.1). Next base: position 104 of record JAQULD010000123.1, read on the forward strand.
AGTTTATTGCGCTGGATAATATGCTTAAAGCGTTGCATCTTGTTGCAAGCGGAGCTGAAGCCAGGCAATGCATACAGTCGGGGCAGGTCAAGATCAATGGGCAAGTTGAAACCCGTGTTCGCCGAAAGCTGCGCGCGGGAGATTTTGTGGAATTTGGCCATGAGTTAATTAAACTATGAATAATAATTCAAGTGCAATAGCTAAGGCCGCCGAACTTTTAAAGAGCTGCAAAAGCATCCTTTTTATTACCGGCGCCGGGATTTCCGCGGATTCCGGTTTACCGACATACCGCGGTATCGGCGGGCTGTATAATGATAAATTGACCGAAGACGGTATTCCGGTAGAATTGGCTTTGGCAGGAGAAACCTTAAGGAAACAGCCGGCGGTGACCTGGAAATACCTTTCGCAGATAGAAAAGAATTGCCGCAACGCTAAATTTAACCGGGGGCATGAAGTAATCGCCGAAATGGAAAAGCATTTTGAACGCGTCTGGGTGCTGACGCAGAATATCGACGGATTACATTACGCTGCCGGCTCGCGCAATGTAATCGATATTCATGGAGATATGCATAAATTGTCTTGTATGGGTTGTTCGTGGCGAAAAGCAGTTAAAGATTACAGCCAGATCTCCATACCTCCGAGGTGCCCTGACTGTGCAGGCTTTGTCAGGCCGGAAGTGGTTTTTTTTGGAGAGATGCTGCCGGAAGATAAACTGGCGGTGCTTGATCGGGAGTTAACGCGGCAATTTGATATATATTTTTCAATCGGCACGACCAGTATTTTTCCATACATCAGACAGCCGATGATAGCGGCGAATTATCAAGGCCTGCCTACAATTGAAATCAACCCGGAAGATACTGAGATATCCGGTTTGGTAGGTATTAAGTTGCGTATGCGCGCGGCAGAAGCGCTGGATGAGATATGGAAAAAGTATTTTAATAAATAAAAAGGGGCGTTTTAAGCAAAGATTTATAATAGTATTATGCGAATATAATAATGCCTAATCTATTTACCGTACCGGATTGGATGAACTTAAAAAGAAGGAATTCTTAAATGAAAAAATTATTCGTATGTTTGATCTGGATGCTCCTTGTTTCTTCTGCGGCTTTTGGCGCCTCGGCATCTGAGCCGGGTACTGCTTTAGAAGACGCCTCAGAAGCTTTGACTCTTAGCGAATGTTATACGCTGGCGTTGAAACAAAGCGAATTTATAGCGGTTGATGCGGAAAAAATAAAAGAGGCCGAGGCTCATTTTCTTCAATCTCTGGGAACGATTTTGCCGCAGGTTTCGTTTGCCCGCACGCAAATAAGGAAAGACTTTCAGTCTTCATCTGTCCATAATAAGTACGAACAAAAATTTGTTTTTCAACAGGCGCTTTTTTCCGGTTTTAAGGAATTTGCCGCAATATCCGCTAACAGGTATGAAAAGAAACAGGCGATTAGCGAGAAGGCGCGCGCCGAGCAGCTTCTTTTTACGGATGTGTCCGATGCTTTCTATTTGCTCCTTGAAGTACGGGGAGACCTTTCCGCGTTAGAAACGATCCGGCAAACGTTTAGCGATCGTGTCGATGAGCTTAAATCCCGGGAGAATCTGGGTAAGTCCAGGACTAGTGAAGCGGTTAGTACTGAAACACAACTTTATGTCCTCGAGGACCAGATAGAATCGGGAAAGGCCGAGGAGATAGTGTCACGTCAGCTCTTGGAATTTTTAGTCGGCCGTCCGGTCAAAGAGATTACTGATACTTCGTCCCAATTCGTTTTGAAACCGGAATCCGGATACCTGAGTAATGCGGATAGCCGTAATGACGTGTTGGCGGCAAAATACGCCTGGCTGTCGGCCCAGAAGAATGTCGCGTTTGCCCGCAGCGGGTTTTTTCCTTCGGTGAATCTTGAGAGTGATTATTACACTCATCTGGCAACAGCGCCTTCGGATGCAAGATGGGATGCGGTTCTTAAGATTTCTGTCCCTCTTTGGGAAGGGACCTCTAACTTTGGCCTGGTTAAGGAGGCTAACGCTAAAGCCAGGGAAGGTGAATTATTGTTCAAAAGGGCAGGCAGGCTCGCGAACCAGGATATTCATAATGCATATATTAACGCACAGTACGCGTTCTCGCGGCTGGCTATACTGGAAAAAGCATTAAAATCAGCCGAGTTGAATTATACGCTTCAAATAAATGATTATGAGAAGAATGTGGTTAATAACCTCGACGTTTTGACCGCAATACAAAATCTGGCGAATGTGCGCAGGAGCTATAATAGTGTTTTATATACAAGCAAACGTTATTACTTGCAATTACAGGTTGCTGCAGGTGAGATCCCCGTAGAAAGATAAGATGACACTTTCGGATATTTCCATAAAAAATCATGTTTTTGCCTGGATGTTGATGATCGGTATCCTGGTTTTCGGTTGGATCGGTTTCTCCCAATTAGGGGTGAGCCAGCTTCCCGACGTGGATTATCCCGTTGTCTCCGTGAATGTGGCATGGGAAGGAGCGTCTCCTGAGGTCATGGAGACGGAAGTGACGGATATAATAGAGAATGCGGTTATGAGCGTTGAAGGGATCAAGGAAGTTACTTCCGAGTCCAGGCTTGGGCAAACGCAGGTTACTATTGAATTCAATCTCAACCGTAATATCGATGTAGCGGTGCAGGAGGTCCAGACCAAGATCGCGCAGGCGCAGAGGAATCTGCCTAAAGATATAGATCCTCCCATTGTCACCAAGACTAATCCGGAAGATCAACCGATCATGCATGTGGCGCTTTTCGGAAACCGGCCTTTGAAAGATTTGATTCACTATACCACCGATTCGCTTAAAGATCAGATTACCGCGACTAACGGGGTTGGCGATATAAATCTGGGAGGATATGTCGATCCGAGCCTCAGGGTCTGGCTTGATTCCAACAAAATGCTTGAGAGGGAACTTACCGTTGAAGATATCCTGAACGCGATTGGCTCCCAGCATTCCGATCAGCCCGCGGGTTACATTGATATGGGCAGCGGCGAGCTTAATGTCCGGGTTTACGGAGAGGCTTCAACTCCCAAGGCGTTTGAGAATATAACTATTCCTCAGAGGGTCAGAGGCGGGCCGATATGGAAAGATTTGCGTATCGGTGATGTGGGTACAGTTGAGGATGGCTTGGCGGATATCCGCCGTATAGCGCGGACCGGAGGCCGCAGCGCCATTGGTTTAGGCATAGTTAAACAGCGCGGTACCAACGCTGTTACCGTAGCCGAGGCGGTAAAAGCCAAGGTCGCCCAGATTCAGAAGAATCTTCCGCCCGGGATGAATCTGAAGATCGTATATGACCTGACACAGTTTATCCGGGACTCGGTGAATGAACTTAAATTCAACCTGATTTTTGCGGTTGTGTTAACTTCGTTGGTTTGTTACTTTTTCCTGGGTTCATGGAGTGCTACAATAAATGTTTTTCTGGCCATTCCCACCTCTCTTTTGGGCGCTTTCCTGGTTATGTATTTTTTGGGTTTTACGATTAATACTTTCACTATGCTTGGCCTTTCACTGGTAATCGGTATCGTGGTGGATGATTCGATCATGGTCCTGGAGAATATCTCGCGTTATCTGGAAAAAGGCAAGTCTCGCGTGGACGCGGCTTTGATCGGCGCCAGAGAGATTACGTTCGCCGCTCTTGCCGCATCTATTGCCATCTTAGCTATTTTTGTTCCGGTTATTTTTATGAAGGGGATTGTGGGAAAATTTTTCTTTCAGTTCGGTGTTACCATTTCCGTTGCCGTGATGTTCTCACTGCTTGAGGCGATCACTATTACGCCTATGCGTTGTTCTCAGTTTTTGACCGTAGGCCATACGAGCAGATTAGGAAAGTTTGTTGAGAGGTTTTTAGATTGGCTAAAGGATAGTTATCGCGCGTCACTTGGATTCGTTCTGGACCATAAGAAGATGGTGTTGGCAGGTGCGGTTTTAGTGTTTGCCGCTTCTTTAGCCATTACCATGGTTTTGAAAAAAGAATTTGTTCCCGCGCAGGACCAGAGCCGTTTTCTGGCTCGGATAACCTTGCCGTTGGGCTCTTCGATAGAGATGACGGATAAGGTTTTTAAGGAAGCTGAGGCATTTTTGTTGAGTTGTCCCGAGGTAGAGAGCACGTTTGGCGCCGTCGGCAGCGGCGGGCAGGTCAGCCGGGGCATGATTTTTATTACTATGAAGCCTTTGAAGTCTCGTCCTATAGTTAAAGGCCATCACGTGACTCAACAGGAATTCATGCAGACA
>JAQULD010000124.1 GCA_028719045.1 Candidatus Omnitrophota bacterium
AACCAGTATTTCCGATTTATTGTTATTCTCCTTATTCAGGAATATGTCTGTAACATAAATCCCTGTCTTACCTTTTTCAAAGCTTTTTTGCCCAGGATCAGGCAAAATATTAAGTAATTCTTTTAAGTAATGCCCGGGGTTAACGGAATAGACCACTTTGCCTTCGGGATCGGCCAGCATTATATCCGGCAGATGCAAGACTTCCTGCATTCCCTGCAATTGCCCGTCAAGCATTTTCTTAGCGGCAATAAATTCCGGGTTCGTGGTTTCCCGGGCAAAGCGGGTTAGCACCGGCAGGTTTTTCTTGATGTTATACAAACCCTGGGCTATTTTTATATTCGTGTTTAATCCGGAGAAATACGTCTCTATTGTGTTTGCCTTAAAAGCGACTATATTTTGTAAATCTTCAAGATGGCTGGTCACTAATGATTTTTTATAATTACTGAAGGTTATGAAACTAAGGAATAATGCGGGAATTAAAACAATAAGTAATAATACTAAGGTGAGTTTAGATCTAATAGACATTGGAATATTAGAAAGCGGAAATTTAAATAAATCTTACTATAATAATTGTATACCCTGAAGGCCCAACTTTCAAGAAAGAATTTTCGCGGGGCTGGTAAAATTATTCTTTGACAAACACATCCCAGCCCCTGCCCATGGCCTTGTAGAGGTTTACCAGGCTTAAGAAGAGTTGTTCTTTGGTCTGGGTATCATTTTTTCCTCTTATTGTTATTTAGCTATCGAATTATTATTCTTGAGAAGTGGAAAATTATCAATGGCCAGCTTCTACATATTTTTGACTTTTTTCCACCTAAGGGAAATGCGGGATTTGTTTATATGGAAGGTAACGGTTAGAAACCTTTGCTTAATTGAAAAACGATATTTACCAATGATTTGTTTTGTTTCCCGTCAAGGTTTTGGAATACCGGGACCCCTACAGACAGCGCGTATGCCCATTTGCTTTGTGTGGTAAGGCGAATACCGGGAGAGAAAAATATCGTATTCCCGCCGCTATTAGGGTCTTTTTCAGCGCCGATTTTTTGTTTGCCTCGCCATTCGCCGTTTACCTCTAAGATATAATTCCAGGAAGGGCCGTCGCCGTGTTCATTTTCCTCATGATGACTGCCTTCGACTGCCTCACTCTCTTCTTCCGCCTGCGGGCAATAAGAAACACTAAAATTGTAATTAAAAATATCGCCTAAATACGTATCCTGCGCCCCTTTATTCGCGAAAGTGTAGGAATAATTAGTGTCAAAGGAGAATTTTCGCAAATGCCTGGTTAAAGCAATGCCTGCTTGGGGATCCCAGGAACCGGAACCCGGCTGGTGTTCGGTGGTAAAACGCGCGCCGGTTTTATCTTTTATTCCTGTGTTACCGGAGGGAGTTTTAAGGCCGAATAAAAACGCCGCTTCCAACCCCTTGTTTTTATCATAAAAAAAACGGTATTCGGAAAGGACGGCCAAATCACTTATCCCTTCTGAACTTCCGTGATTTTCTATCCCGGAAATACCGGACTCAACGCTCCCTTCGCGGATATGAGCGCGTAAAACGTAAGGAAGATTCAAATTTAAAGTTAAATCCTCCGTAACCCCGTACGCTGCGGCAATAGATTCTGTAAACAGGTATTTTATGTTATGGATATCGTTGCCTTCGATAGCGGCTTCCTGGAGTTCAGAAGCGTCAAACGCGCCAAAACCGGTATAAGCGGTATATAATCCTATGTATTTATCGCCCTTAGGCAATGTAGTCGCGGAAACCGTGATTATGGGGCAAGCCTGCCCTAAACTGCCTCCCGCCGCGGCGTGATGGCAATACCCCTTTCCCGGGAATATAAACAAAGCCGCTAACAGGACCGCTATTGATATTCTTTTTCTTTTCACCGATTTTCCCCGGCTAACCTTACAAAAGTATCTTCCTCGACCACCAGTAAATCGCCAATAAAACCAGAAGCAGTATAGAGATCTCCAGGAGTATAAAGAAAAAATCTTTCGGCGGAATCCCGGGATTAACGATCTCCGCCCGCTCAACATTGTTAATATGCAATACATAAGTTTCTATATCGGCTATCTGCGCCTGTGTCAGGCTGTGTTCATCTCCGAAAGCGGGCATAGGCGGGCCGGAAGGATTGGGCGAGCCATGCTGGATAACAGTATCGACGTTTTTCACAAATACCCCCGGATCTTTATTGAACACGTCGCTCGCGATAGGATTTAATCCGGGCACTCCGGGAGGGGAAGAAAAATTCTTGGCCGCGGGGTTTCCTTCCGGGCCATGGCAGCCATAACAATAATCCTGGTATAAAACTTTGCCGTGGCCCCAGTCACCGATATTGTCGGCAGCCTCTCCGGTTGTCTTCGGAGTTTCTTTTTCCGGAGCGGCACTTACCGCGGGAGCTTCTTTCGCCGCAGGGGCTGCGGCGGCTGCCGCGGCAGGAACGGCGGCCGCGGGTTTCCCTTTCTCCAAAGTTTCCAAATAATCAACCAGGGAAAACAAATTTGCCTCGCCCAGGTATTTATAAGACGGCATTATCGTATTCGGAACGTGCTTTTCCGGAAAGATAAGTTGAGTATATAACCAATCTTTTGTTTTACTTTTAGCGGATAAAGCCGTCATTAAATCCGGACCGGACTTGTTGCTGGGATGGCCGTTAGCCGTATGGCAGGCCACGCAGCCTGTAGTTTGAAAAAGCTCTCTCCCGTGCTCCGCGGTCGTTGCCTGCGCGCTTTGCGCCGTTAAGGCTTCTTTTTGAGGCTGAGGGGTCCAGGGTGTTTCCACGTTCGGCCTCTGCTTGCTGACGAACTGGAGAAAATCAAGCATTTTGGATGCCTGCTCTTCACTCAAATAATTGTAGGCAGGCATAATGGTATAAGGATTATGCGCCTTTGGGTCGATCAATTGCACCTTAAGCCATTCGCGGGACTGAGCCGGGGTCAAAGAAAGCAAAAGGTCCGGGCCGACTTTATTGCTGGGCCGGCCGTCAACTGTATGGCAGCCGGTGCAGTTCTCATGTTCGAAAATTTGTTCCCCCTCTTTTATATTTTCCTGGCTTAAACCCTCATTTTCAGGAGCGCTCTTGGGATCAGGCGGGTTTTGCTCCTGGCCGCCTCCCGCGGAAACTTTCACGGGATTGCTGTAATATCCCTTATAAGTAAAGGCCAGCACAAAAACCACAAAGATGACCCCGCAGGCTATGATAAAAAGCCTTTTAGCGGGATTTCTTTCGCTGCTTCTGTCCAAAAAAGGCAGTGAAACCAGAAGCAGGATCAATACGGTGGGCACTCCGACAATCCCGACAGGCTCCAATCCCGCTTTGAAATATTTCAGCACCTCGTAAAGAAATAAGAAATTCCAAACCGGTTTAGGCACGTAACTTGCATCTAAAGTATCGACCATACCGTTAAACGGGGCCGGCGCGAAAACACTAAGGCCCACCAGTAAAAGGAACATAAGGAATATCGCTACCATATCTTTAAAGACCTGGTCAGGCCAGAAAAGGCCGGTAGTCTTTCTCTTCGCTTCGTTCCAGGGACCGACACTGCTGAACTGACGGAAACAAAGCAGGTGTATTAAAATGAACAATCCGGCAACGGCAGGCAGGATCATGACATGCAGCGTGAACATCCTTGTCAACGTGGACTGCCCCAGTTCGCGTGACCCCTGGAACATAGACTTCAGGAACGAACCGAAGACCGGGACATTTCCCGCCATGCTTAAACCTACTTTTGCCGCCCAATACCCCATCTTGTCCCAGGGAAGGATCGGTCCGGTGAACATAAATACCGCGACCATAAACAACAGGACCACCCCGCTAAGCCAGACCAGCTCCCGGGGTTTTTTATACGCTCCCCAGATAAAAACACGGATAACGTGCAGGCCGACCACGACTGAAAAAGCGTTTGCCGCCCAGTAATGCAATCCGTGTATCAGCCAGCCGAACGGTATCTGGAGCCGCAGATAATTAAGGCTGGCATAGGCGTGATCAACGGACGGGACAAAATAAAACATCTGCAAAATGCCGGTAAAAATCAGGATTAAAAAAAGGAATATTGCCAGGCTCCCCAGCGTGTAAAAGTAACTAGCGCCGCCCGCTATTTCTTCATTCAGGCTCCAGTTTATAAACCGGTCGAGGGGAATACGTTTGTTTATCCAGTTACTCAGCCGTTTTGAAATGGTTGGTTTCATGGTCTCACTCCGCTTCCTTTCTTGGGATCCCCGGTACAAAGGTCTGCATTTCAACATATAATTCTTTGTTTTCTATCTTATAAGTTAACGTATCCAAAGGCCGCGGCGCCGGACCGAAAAGCACCTT
>JAQULD010000125.1 GCA_028719045.1 Candidatus Omnitrophota bacterium
CGGCCCCCAGAGAATCATGCAGTTTTGCCGCTCTTTCCAGGAGCCTGGAATGCAGGTAAAATATGTCTCCGGGATAAGCTTCACGCCCCGGAGGCCTTCTTAAAAGAAGCGATAACTGCCGGTAAGCCTGGGCGTGTTTTGTCAGATCGTCATAAATTATCAAAGCGTGTTTACCCGAATACATGAATTCTTCCCCGATAGCGCATCCCGCATACGGAGCAAGATATTGAAGTGAAGCTGAGGTGCGCGAAGAAGAACTTATTACCGTCGTGTATTCCATAGCCCCGTATCTTTCCAGGGTTTTGGTGACCGCGACTATGCTGGACAATTTTTGCCCGATCGCTACATAAATGCAATACACGCCCTTGCCCTTTTGGTTGATTATGGTATCGATGGCGATAGCGGTCTTGCCGGTCTGGCGGTCTGCGATCACGAGTTCACGCTGGCCGCGGCCAATGGGTATCATGGAATCCACCGCTTTTATCCCTGTCTGTATAGGTTCGTTGACCGGCTGGCGCTCGACCACATTGGGAGCCCTGGACTCAAGAGGCCGGAACTTGTCTGTCTTTAACGGGCCTTTCCCGTCTATCGGTCGGCCGAGCGGATTAATAGCCCTGCCTAAAAGCGCCTCCCCCACAGGGATCTGGACGATCTTTCCCGTCCTCTTGACAACATCGCCTTCTTTTATGAGCCTATCGGGATTATCTGTCCCGAAAATAGCGACACCGACACTGTCTTCTTCCAGGTTCAAAACGATCCCCATGATGTTCTCGGAAAACTGCACGAGTTCTCCCATCATCACGTCGTCAAGGCCGTAAATACGGGCAATGGTATCGCCTACCTGTATGACCGTGCCTATAGATTCAACCCTCAAACGCGAGCTGTATTTTTCCAGTTCTTTTTTTATTATCGAAGTTATTTCTTCTGGTTTCAATGCCATAGTTAAACCCTCACCGCTAGTAGTTTTTCTTTTAATTCTTCCAACTGCCTGCGCACCGATCCGTCTATTACCTTGTTACCGATCACTACCTGGATGCCTCCCAGGAGGTCGCCGTCGAGGCTTATATAAAATTTGAATTTCCCGCCGAATTTCTTCGCTATCCGCTCCTCTATGGTCTTGATCAGGTCAAGGTTTAAAGGAAAACTGGTTTTTAATAACGCATCCCTCTCTTCCCCGTGCAGATAGTTGACCCTTAAATATTCCGCGATATCAAGCAAAAGCCCGATACGCTCCTTTTCAACGAGCAGCTTCAGGAACTGCCTGAGCTGCTCCGAAAAGCCGTTTCTCACCACGCGGTCGATAAAATCGCATTTTTCGGTGTCGGTTATCTGCAAGCTCTCCAGGAACGGCAGGAACTCGGGATTTTCCCTCATAATGGTATTGCGTAAAACCCTTACCTCCTGCACCGCCTTTTCAACCCCTATATTCGTTTTGGCGAACGCGACGAAAGCTTCGGAATATCTTTCAACGACTATATCTTCTCTCATTTAAGCTTCATCCAGTTTTTCCAGGAAATCGTTTATCAGCAGCCTGTCATCATCACCGGTCAGTTTCTCCCTTATGATATTTTCGGTCGCTTTTATGGTCAAATCGACAACTTTCTCCTTCAATTCTTCCTTTGCCTTGGCCAGCTCGCTCTGTATATTCTGCCTGGCATTATTGATGATCTCCTGCGCCTCCAGATGCGCCTTTTTCCTGATCTCATCGGTCACCTGCCTGCCTTCCGCGGCGGCTTCCAGAATGATCTTTTCGGCGGCAGCCTTGATAGAGGCAAGCTTCTCCTCATAGTCCGCCTTTATTATGTCCAATTGAAGCTTAGCCTCTTCTATCTTTTTAAATTCCGAGGCGATCTTTTCCTTGCGGCTGTCCAACAGCCCCAGAATGCTTTTCCAGGCGAATTTACGCAAAAGGAAAAACAATAAAAGGAAACTGATAACCTGAGCGACTATTTCATTTGTGCTTAATAGTTTTAAAAGTTCCATTTATTCAACTCGAGTTAAATTTTTCCCGCAAGCACGAACGCGAATACCAGCGCGTAGATAGTTATGGCTTCTATAAAGGCGCATCCAATGGTCATATTGATGAGTATCTTGTTTGTCGCCTCCGGCTGCCTTCCTGTAGCTTCCATTGCCGAAGCAACAGCTCTGCCTAAACCGATGCTTGAACCTAATGCCGCCAGCCCCAAGCCTATGGGAAGGGCTATGGCAAGTGCGAATTTAGCGTCCACTTATTACCTCCTTGTTTTGTGATGTTTTTTCATCATGGGTTAATACAAGAGCGAAATATATCGTGGTCAAAAGCGAAAAAACTACCGCCTGGACTACCGCCGTAAGCACTGCGAGGACCATATTGAAAAATAAAAGCGGCACGCCGGTCAATCCGAAACCGGACAGAACCGCCAGCAGCACGTCATCTCCCCAGACATTGCTTCTTAAACGAAGGGAAAGGCTTATGGGTTTTATGATTTCAGAAATAACGTGCAAAAGAAACATCATCACCGGTAAAACCGCGGAAAAAGCCAGAACCCCCCGGGGCTTGCCGGCCAGGTGGTCTATGTAGCCTAAAAATCCAAGTTCCCTGACTGCGGTATACTGCACGTATAAAAACACGCAGATACTTAAAGCAAGGGTCGTAGACCAGCTGGCGGTAGGAGACTTCATGAAAGGCACAAGTCCGAACAAATTCATAAAGAGGATATAAATAAAAAGCGTGCCGATAAAAGGCGTGTATTTCCTTCCTTTTTCCCCGAGAATACCGCGGGCAAAATCATCCATCATCTCCACAACAGCCTCGACCGCGTTCTGCAGCCCTTGAGGTATTAACCTGGTTTTACGCGAGGCCAAATACGCGACAAGCGAAAGGATAAATACGATAATAAGGGAAAATATGACATTCTCCCAGAGGTAAAGGAATTTCGCCCAAGGCGTTCCGCTTAACCTGCCCGCGAGAAACGTCACTATATTCGGAAGTTCCGGCTGCGCTGTTTGTTCCATCATGTTAGGAACCTTTATCTATTTTAATTACCAGTTTAACTATCCTTACTGTTTCCATAACGCTTGCTATAAACCCGAGCGCGCTGCATAACAAAGCGGTATATGGCGGTAAACCGGATTTCCTCGCCAGATAATCCCCAGCGAAGAAACCAGCCAGCGGGCCGGTGGCAAGGATCACAGGTATATACGAGAGCATACCCGCGATTTTTATCCGCCTGTAAAATTGCTTTTTCTCTACCATAAATAAAACGGCGTCATTATCCTTTTCATAACTATACGGATAAACGACGCCTCTGTCTAACAAATAATGCCTTCGTCGGCCTTGGTTGAAGGCATCTTAACCTCAACGGAATAATTTTACCTCTTATTCTCTCTTTGTCAAGGGTTTTAAATCCGGCTCTTCCTTTTCCGCAAACAGGACAAAAGTAATTCCCGACCAGGCCGCGAGGGTCCCGAAGAAGAGGAATGAGAAATGATTAAACAAATGTATAACTATGGAAAAACTCGAGAAAACGAGTACGAAAATCGATATCAGTAGAATCCGTTTTTCCAGGGCAGTCAGCTGCGGATCGCTCAGGCAATTTAATAACACGAAATATGCCACAAATAACCAGGCCCAGGTGTAATAAATGCAGTACTGCGGCAACAAAAGCGCCAGAAAAAGGAAAAGGATATAACCGAGGCCCCGCACATTGTCCCTTCTTTTCTTCCAAATCGCGGCGCTTGAGATAAGTAAAAGCCCCGCGGAACAGCCCTTTATGATCATATGAATGGCATGCGCAGGTATGCGATAATTGAAACTGCCTGTGCTCCCGGACACAAGCATCCTCCCGACCGCGCTGGGCAGCGAATGGCTGCTGCTCCTTAAATCTATATAGGAAGAATAGGTACTGGTCAAAGCGAACGGATTCAGACTGTTCTTGAACCACTCTTGTAAAAGAAAGTTGTTAAATGAGAACCCGAATACAATGGAAGGCAATATTATAAATACAGCTGCCAGCGCAAGTATAAAATGCGGGATAAACCTCCCCCTGCTCCTTAGGATAAAGTAAAGCGCGAAAAATACTATTGGCACATAGATTACCGCGGCGATGTTCAAAGACAGGGCCGAGAGAAACATCCTTTTCCTTTCGAACAATAGAATCGCCAGCAATACGAAAAACAGGGCAAATATTTTGTTCTGGGAATTGGACAATTCATAACCTATAAGCGGCATAGCCAATAGAATACTGAGTTTCAGATTGCGTATCCCGGTTTGAAAAGCCGGCGAAGGTATAAGTTTGAACAGGATCAGCGCGCTTAATATCAAGGCAAG
>JAQULD010000126.1 GCA_028719045.1 Candidatus Omnitrophota bacterium
CTGAGACTAAACCGAGGCCCTTGGCTTTTACTTCCTGCGCGATCCAGGGGACATCGGTGATAATTACCGGTAAACCGCAAGCCATATATTGTTTGGGTTTGCTCGGGTCAGTGTACCAGGTCAGGCTTTGCGGATCAGGCTCATACAGGGCTAAACCAATGGCGCAGGCGGAAAGCAAGGTTTCCACTTCCTTGTGGTCAGGAACGAAACCTTTGAATTCCACGCTCCGGGACAATCCTTCTTTCTGTACTGTTTTTTTCAAAACAGCTTCCAGATCCCCTCCTCCCACTATCATCAACTTCGCGTCAGGTACCTGCTTAAGGATATCTTTTAACGATTCAATGATCAACTCCAACCCCTGGTTCCTTTTAACATGCCCCATATAAACAAGCTGCCTGCGGTTGATTTTGTCAACAGGGAGCCTGGAGATCCGGTTAAAATTAACTCCAATTGGCACCACAAGCTGGTGCGAAGTCCGGGTAACTCCTTTACCTTCGCGTTCCTGCGCCATGCGGCCGGATAAATTCCAGACCATATCGCTATTGTTCACGCAAAAAGAATCTATTTTATGGTATACGGCGTTTAGAATTACGTTTTTAAACCTCACCGGAGCGTAATCGATCATGTAAAACACCACTTTTTTCGCCTTGCCGAACTTTTTTAATATTATCCCGGCCAGGGCGTTTAAAGGGTCTACTCCGACAAACAAATCCAGCTTTCCTTTGCTTGTGCCGGCCCAGAATAAAGTGAAAAAAATATCTTTAAAATAAGTAACTAATTCCGGGACCCCAAACAGCGCTGATCTCTTCTGCTTTACGCAAACCCCGTTACGATAAATTTTGTAAAAAGATCCTTTTTCTTTGGCGAAATTAAAAGGGTGGCCGATAAAAATCAAGCCGGCGGTTTTTTCTTTCAGGTAATCTTCCAGTTCCTGGCCCGGTCCGGTCGCGTACACATGAGTCGCTATCGCCACTTTAAGCCCGGAAAGCTCTGTTTTAAATCCTTGGTTAATCATTCTTGCGGCTTACCCAATGCTTAAAGAAGCTCGTTTTCATTAAAGTTTTAATGCTTCCCAGGCTCATGTTGCTTAAAACGCTAAAAGTCCTTTTGGGGCTGGAAAGATAAAAGTCCTTCAGGGCCTTTCTTTGCCAGAATACCAATTCCTCGCCGGTAAGATCATCGTATTTTAGCCCTTCTGATATCATCCCGGTGTTGGCATCGATATTGCCCCAATCTATCTCAAAATAAGATTTCCCTTTTGAATACATGTCAAAAACTTCCGTTCCCGGGTAAGGCACCAGCACGTTAAACCAGGCGCGGTCAAGCGGAAGCCTTTTGGCGAAATCGATAGTTTGTTTGATGGTTGCCTTGGTCTCTCCGGGCAGCCCCAGGACAAAAAAGCCGTACGCGATCATTTTATGGCGGGTGGCCATTTTTATAACTTCAGAGACCCGTTTCAGGTCAAGCTGTTTGTGCGCCCTGTCCAGTATCTCCTGGTTTCCGGATTCAATGCCGAAACCTACCAGGTAACAGCCCGCTTTTTTCATATAAGACAATAGTTCATCGTCCACTTTATCTATCCTTATGCCGTTAGGGCAGGCCCACGGCAGGTTTATTTTCCTTGAGATCAATTCTTTGCACATCCTGATGGCGTGGTCTTTGGATAAAGTAAAATTATCGTCAGAAAGGAATATCTGGCGCACATTATGCTGTTTGGCGAGCGCAGCTATTTCATCGACTATTTTTTCCGCGGAGCGCATCCTGAAGGTCCGTTTCCATACGGTAGGGCCGGCGCAGAAACTGCATTCGTACGGGCAGCCGCGCGTAGTGATGATAGGAGCGATAGGGCTGTTTTTGACGGGAGTCAGGGCCGGCTGAAGTTTATATTTCAATGGCGAAATTAGGTCCCAGGCGGGTGGAGCTATGTCATCCAGATTTTTAATGAAATTCCTGCGTTTATTAACCTGTATTTTTCCGTCTTTACCCTTAAAAGCTACGCCTTCGATCTCATCGAACTTGCCGCTGCCTGCTGACAAAACCGCAGCCAGCTCGACAATGGTAATTTCACCCTCGCCGACAACCGCGAAATCCGCCCCTGTATATTGTAAGGTGAATTCCGGGACAATGGTCGGCTGCGGACCGCCTATTACGACCGGTATATTCCCGATCTCTTTTATATATCCGATAGTAAGCTTTACCTGCGGCAATGCCCTGACCATTAAAGAAATCGCTATTATGTCCGGTTTAAGCGCGCGCACGAGGTCTTTGAATCCCTCTTTTGAAAGCGGATTCAAAGTAAGGTCTTCCAGGAAAACCTCGTTGCCCGCGTTTCTTAAAGCGGACGCGACATACCCAAGCCCGAGCGGCGGAGCCGCCCAGGTATCTTTATATTCCGGCTGGATCAGCAATACTTTTGTTTTCATATCTGTTTCAATGCTTTTTCGTTTTCCCTGATCCAGTTAAAAGTATCCAGCATAATCTCTTCCGGGCCCTTTTTTGGATGCCAATGTAAATCTTTTTCCGCGGCACTGTTGTCGGTAATATATATTTTAATGTCACCCGGCCTGTTTAGCTTGTTTGGCCTGAGTTTTAAGCTGTTTCCTGTTATCTTGGAGCAAAGCGCGGTTGCCTCCTTAAGAGAAAGGTTGATGCTTCCCCCTCCGGCGTTATAAATCTTTCCGTTTAATTTCTCCAGAGAAGCAGCCTCGATATCTATCAAAGCGAATAAATCGTCTATATGCATAAGGTCCCTTACTTGCTTGCCTTTCCCGCCGAAACCGATATATTCCAGGTTTCTTTTGAAGTAATGGGCAAGCATCCAGAAGGTGAAAACCCCCTGGTCGACTTTGCCGAATTGTCCGGGCCCGGCGATCACCCCCAGGCGGTTAACCAGGCCTTTTAATCCGTAATTCTTCAAGTATTCCTGCAGGATTAGCTCTGAACAAAGTTTTGTAGCCCCGTAAAGGGTCTTGGCGCCTTCCAGAGGGAACTTTTCGTTTATGCCTTTTTTTGTCCAGCCTTCGATTTTTTGTCCCGCCTTCCAGGAAAATCTTTCAGTTTTTTCATCGCTATTTATCCGGTTGAGCGCTTCATAGGGATAGACTCTGCTTGTAGAAAGAAAGATAATATCCGACTTATGCTTTCTGCACAATTCCAGGCAATTCACCGTGCCGTTAAGATTGGTATTGATGATATACCCTGGATTATCGCCGAAACCCGCTAAAACTGAAGGCTCGGCGGAACATTCTATTACCAGGTCTATCTTATTTTTCAGGACCAGGTCCTCCTGATTCCTGATATCTGCGTGTATAAAATCAACGCCGTTTTCTTTCAAAGGTTTTAAATTGAGTTCGCTGCCGCGGCGTTTCAGGTTATCCAAAGCGATGACTTTTAATTTCGGGTATTTTGATTTGAATGAAACAGCCAGGTTACTCCCTACGAACCCTGCGCCTCCAGTTACCAATATCGTGGTATATTTCATTGTCAGCTCCTCGCTAAATAAGCGCTTTTTGCGCTTCGAAAATTTGGCGGACCGTATCTTCTATATTATATTTATATTCCCATACGGGATAATGGGATTTAAATTTAGAGACATCGCTTATCCACCAGATATGGTCGCCTTTTCTGGCCGTTTCCACGTATTCATAATCGAACTTTCTGCCGGAAATTCTTTCGCAGATCTCTATAGCCTCAAGAACCGAAACATTGGCGAACCTTCCGCCGCCTATGTTATAGACTTCTCCGCAGCGGGGGTTTTTGAAAAAATGATAAAAGGCGTTCACCAGGTCATGGGAATGGATATTATCCCGCACTTGTTTGCCCTTGTAACCGAAAACCGTGTATTTGCGTTTCAATATACAGCACTTTACCAGGTATGAAAGAAAACCGTGCAGTTGTGCCCCGGAATGCGACGGCCCGGTAAGGCAACCGCCCCTGAATACTCCGGTTTTTAGCCCGAAATACTTGCCGTATTCCTGGGTCATTATATCCGCCGCGGCCTTTGAAGCCCCGAATACGCTGTGCAGGCAGCCATCTATGCTCATCGTTTCGTCTATGCCCCGGTAATACCGGTGATCTTGCGGTAATTCGTATCTTTTATCAAGCTCAACCAGAGGCAGGGTGTTCGGCCTGTCGCCATAGACTTTATTGGTAGAGGTAAAGCTAAAAACCGCTTGCGGGCAATATAGCCTTGAGGCTTCCAGCAAATTCAAGGTGCCTTGCGCGTTTACCCCGAAATCTATTTTCGGGGCTTTCGCGGCCCAGTCGTGCGAAGGCTGTGACGCCGTAT
>JAQULD010000127.1 GCA_028719045.1 Candidatus Omnitrophota bacterium
GACTCTACGTAGGCTATGTCTGCCGGGGTGACATTTTTAGCATTTGGATTTATTTTCCAGATTCCGGTGGGTTCATCCTTCGTGAATTTGCTTACTCCCCCATCGTCGGTTTCTTTAGTCTTGGAGTGGTCCTGTACCCACATTGCCCTCGCCTGGTCCAGTTCTTCCCTTGTAAGCCCCCTTTCTCCCTGCGTCGCCTGTCTTGCGGTCCCGCTAACCGGGTCGAATGCCCATACCCTGGGGGCCTCTTTTTCCTTCTCTTCCTTCTCTTTTACCTCATCTTTAGAAAGCCCCGCTTTAGTTAAGTATTCAGGTGAGGCGGTAAGCCCATTGATTTGTATCCAGTAGTCAAGCACATTTTTCCTCATTATCGGACTGCCGGCGTAAGGAAACTCGTTGAGAATATCCAGCATCTTGGCCGGGTTTTTAAAAGGGTCGGCCCCGCCCGTTTGGGAGGTATGCTCCGCTATTGTGCGGGCCTGCCCTTCCTTGAATCCGTACTTTAGCAAAGATATGTAGTAATTTTCCTGTGGATCGGGCACTTCCGACCTGGGTTCCGGAATGGTCGGGGGCCTGGTTTCGGCACCATTGCCTTCATCGTAATCAATCTCAGGTTCAAGCCCGGCATTTTCGGGCGGCACCTGCCCCTTTTTAAGCTCCCTTCTCAGTTCGTCGGTGTCCGGGGGATTAATCCCCTTAAGTGACTGTACCTCTTTCTGTACTGCTCTTTTTGTTGGCATATATAATCCTCCTTATGCCCCTGTCCGTAATGCACCATTTACCGGGAAACGGATTTTTTATATAACCCATTTTTCTCAGAAGGGTGAATTTTTGATGCGCTCTATTTAGTGAATATCCAAATTTCTCGCTTATTTGCCATGCTTCGGCATATTCGCATTGTTTGATAAATTCCAGTAATTCTTTGATTGAAGCCCTTTGCATTTCTTGTATATCCCAAAATAAACTTACTCTGCGCTGTTAAGCGGTCAGAGTATTTTGATAAACTTCGACAAGGAAACCTTACCTTCCCAACTTTTGTTTGATGGCCCCGGCCCCGCAACCAAGGCAGAATATCATATAGTCCTGGAGTTCTTTCTTGGGGATGAGCTTAAGCAGGTAGGCCATCTCCACGAAGTCGTTCAGCCGCTCCTTGTCCCTGGCGTATATCCAGAACTTTATCTCCGCTACTTCCGGTTCCGGTGGGGTGGATGGGACAGCTGCGGCGGGTACGGTATTTTCCAGGGGTTTCTCGTTAACTTTAACCTGGGGTTTATCCACTATATTTTGCATAACATACATTATACCATTTAGGCTGTCTAAACGCAATAAAAAATACTATTGCCAATTGCTGAAACTTAGTGATATAATTAAAGTCATATGGATTACGTCGAAATTTTTCAAAACCCTGGCACTCACCATAGAAAGAGCCGGGTGACGCTGGTCGAATTCATCTGCGACTGCGGTTGCGGGGAGGTCTGTAAAAAACGTCCCTGCGATGTCAGAAAACGAAAGCTCCATTTCAAAGATAAAAAGCATATGGGCTACTGGCTGGGGAAAAACCATAAGCCGGGAAAGAGGAAAAAGAAAGATGCCTAAAAAGTCTGTTTCCATATTCGCAATCAAGGGCGGAGTTGGCAAAACTCAGACCACCATCGGAATCGCCTTTGCACTCCGGGATAAGGGACTGAAAGTGGGGGTGCAGGACTGCGATATTACCGGGGCCAAACTTCCTACCGCCTTGTGTATGCCCAAGCCCTATCCATTACCGGAAGTGGATATCGAGCGTAACAAGAAGTTTCCCCTGAAGTACAACGGTCTGGAAATATGGTCGGAGGCTTTTGTCTATGAGGACTAGGCCGTTACACATTACGGAGAGGATAGGACGGTCAGGGCTTTCGGTCAGGAATTCAAGATGCGCAATACGGGCATCTACAGCGATGTCAAAAACTCCCTCAAGAACGTCGAGTTTTCCCCCGATCTGGACTATATTTTATATGATTTACCGCCCTCATCCAGTTCACCGGTACTTTCCTTTTTCGAAAACATTCCCGACCTTTACGGCTGCCTGATAGTGTGCCAGCCGACCGGGCAGAGCGTGAGCGATATCACCCGTACCATCGACTTTATCCGGGGAAACCACATTCCCCTTATCGGCATGGTCGCCAATATGAGCGAGGCCATTTGCCCGCATTGCAATCAAGCCTTTTACCCCTTTATTGATCGGCCCATGAACCTTATCAGCTTTTGCCAAGAGGCAGGTGTACCCTATCTGGCCTCCGTATCGCTTACCCCGGATGTCTCCGTGCTTCAAGAGGTCTATGACAGATTAGCGGACTGTGTGATTAACCTTAAGCCGGTCAGGATATGGGAGATGAGCCTTAAGAACAGGCTGGAGGATAAGGTGTTTAAGGGGGCGGTGAAAGGTATATTTAAGGCGGGTAAGGAGTAGTTAATGGTATCAACCAAAAAGAACGAGTCCTGGATTCTGGAAGGCCGCAGCGGCTGGGTAGCGGATTTATTACGGAGCTGTCTGTCTACCCCGGAGAATATCCTGCATGAGTTTTCGACCGAGGACCAGCGGAAGGCGGACGGTTTTGCCTGCAAGCTGGTAATAACCGGGGAAGGCGGCGGCATTTTTGAGTTGATGTTCAGCGAAAAGAAAGGCATCAGCCCCAAGTTCGTCGGCGTACCCCTGCGGAATATCGTTATCTTCGGCGAGGAGACGCTGGAGGATATGACTTATCCAGACCTTAGCCAGATTACTGCCAAAGACGGCGAGATTTCCGGCGTTGAAGCCTTGGTTTATCTTCTGGACAGTGAGGGCATCGAAGCCGTGATGCCGAAGCTCAGACCGCGCATGACGTTATCGAAGGCATTATCCAATCAGGAGATAATCTTCGACGGCGAAAACCCCGATATTGACGGCATCAAGTGGCGGCAGATATTCGACAAGATTCTCTACAAGGTAGCTTTCCCGGTAATGGTGCGGGCGATATGGAGCGGGAATAAGAAGAAGTGAGAAAGAAAGAGGACTGGCGAATTATAGGCAAGGAGTAAAATTCATGTTTAGAGGCATAGAAAATAAACTCGGTCTACCGCATATCGAAGAGATGAAAAAGACGCTGGATACCGTTAATACCTTGGTTCAGTCGCTGGACAAAGAGAAGCTGCGGATGGTCCAGCACCTGGCGGATACCATTTTACGGATACAGCAGACCGGTGGACCGAACGGCGTAGGCCAGTTTGCATCCATAATCCAGATTATTGCCCAGACTCCCAATGACAGGCTGAATACCATCTCCAAGGTTACCGAGGACATCCGGGGCACGGTAGAGGCTTTCCAGAAGCTGGTCAAAGGCTTACCGCCGGGAATGCTGGAGAATATCAAGATAGGGGATATAGCCAACGAGATCAAGAAGGAAATGGGGAAGTCAAATAGATGACCTTAGCCAAAGAAAAGGGCATAGTCCACGTAGAAGGTATTGATGCCGGGAAAATATCGTATCTCATTTCCAAGCATCACTCCAAAGATGTAGTTATAGAGCAGTGCAAGAACGGTCCTAGCTGGTCGTCGCCGAATCTCCTGATACTGGATGCTTGGGTTTTAGAGCGTACTTACTCTCCGCTTCAAACCATAGGCTATGAGATAAAAGTCTCCCGCCAGGATTTTGAAAACGATGCCAAGTGGATGCAGTACATGGACTATTGCCACAAATTCTACTTTGTTTGCCCGGCTGGATTGATAAGGGCAGTAGATTTACCGAAAGAGGTTGGCCTCTATTGGACTACCATGAAAGGCGACGGCATACGCCTTAAAAAATATGCCGAGCGACATGAGCCGAATGCGGATAAGCTAAACAGCCTTCTAATTTATGCCCTGATGAGCCGGTCTAAAATTGTAGCCGATATGAATGAGGCTAACAGGATTGATACCGAAGAATCTGACCGGGTAAAAAATATGGAGGATTATCTGCGTCGTTGCGAAGAGGGTAAAGTGCTGGCCCATATGATTAAAGGCCATTTCCGCAAAATGTATGACGAAAATATAAATCGTGAGAAGGAAATTAACAGGCGCATCGATAGGCTGGAAAGATTTGAAAAGCAACTTGCCAAACTGGGCATCACCTGGGATTCAAAAAATGATAGCTGGTATGATAATCAGCAGGTTGAAAATCAGATTAATAAACTAAAAAACCAGATAGGCTGGAAAACCCTTGACCAGATGGAAAGACTTAGTGAGGTATTATCAAGTACCGTTAAAAATTTAAGGGAAGTTACCG
>JAQULD010000128.1 GCA_028719045.1 Candidatus Omnitrophota bacterium
GATCCCTTTACTGTCTCTTTCTACACCGTTAATACCACCTTCGGATTTAAACAACAATCCATGTTCGGAAATATCGACGGTTTTACCAGAAATAGGTTCTTTGCCATAAAAGAGGCAGGAAAGATTATGTTCAAACCGCATTGCCCTGCGCTTTTGCGGAAAATCAAATGAAGCATAAATACCGACCCAGATTCCGAAAATCCGCAGAATACACCAGAAAAAAAGAAAATAAAAAAGTTCCTGAGAATCGTACCAATACATAACCCGGTAACCATATGCTATGCCAAGGACCAGAAGCGCAAAAAAAACCAAAAGCGGAGTTCCGATAAACCAGTTTATGGCTGTAGCGATGCGATAAATACTTTTACGGGTAACGCGAAACCGCCATCCGAAAGGCCGCAAAATCGTCTTAATGGCGGCTAATGATACAGGAAGCGACATAAAACATTCATTTACTATGGCTGTCAACTTTGCAGTATATTCATGGCTTATCCAAGAAAATGTCAGGCAGTTTAAAGAGATAAACGGCATAAAAAATAACCAAAATTGGCTTGAAGATGTGTAAAACGGCGAATATCCGAAGAAAAAATAACCTAAGGGGACAAAAACGAGCAGCAGATAAAACGGATGAAGCAGGTAGTGAAGTATTCCGTACGAATGTATAAATCTCTGCATAAACGTAAGCCCTTTTATTTTGAAAGGATTGGTCGATGCAAAACATGATTGTATCGTCCCCTGCGTCCAACGGAGACGCTGCTGCACATATTCTCCCATGGATTCCGCTACCGCCCCTGCGCCCAGCACTTCGTCAAGAAAATATGTTTTATAGCCGGCGGCTTGTAACTTAATAGAAGCCGCCCAATCTTCGCATAAGGTTTCGGCTGGAATTCCCCCGATGTTTTTCAGTGAGGAGCGAGTGACGACAAAACATGTACCGTAGCATAATATGGCATTAAACCTGTCCCTCCCCTTCTGGCTATGCCTGAAGAAGCGTGATTGCTCCGTAAGAGACATCGCGTTATGGGAAAACATATTTGCGTTGTAAAACGACTGAGCCGTAATGATCAAGGCCAGGCCATCCTCCTGAAAAAAACCGACCGTTCGCGTCAGAAAGTTTTTTGTCGGTATGCAATCGGCATCAAATATAGCCACCAACTCTCCATTTGTCTGTTCCAATGCGTTATTTATATTTCCGGCTTTGGCGTAAAGGTTATCTACGCGCGTAATATAAAAACATCCGATCTGTTGGGCCAATTCCCGCATTTCAGGCCGGCGGCCATCGTCAAGCAGATAGATACGTTTATGCGCATACTCCAAAGCCTGGCATCCGGTAATTGTCCTGCGCACCATAGCAACAGATTCGGAATGGGTGGGGATGAATACATCGACCCACGGCTGGTAACGCCCGGAGAGTATATCTTTTTCATATATATCGGCAGCGGACCTGCGGTCTACGGGAAAAAGCAGTTGCACATACAATGATAATGAACATATGTAGAACATCACCTCAAAAAGCCATAGCAATAATGTTACTGCTCCATTGCCAACCGTATTGAATCGGAGCGTATTAAAAGTCCTGAACAAAATATACAGCGTGTGCGATAAGGCTAAGGCCGATATAGCTATAATGCGCAAAGGCTGCGGCGGATCCGGATAAATCCACATACCGAGGATCATGCCTACGGTAACCAGGATAAATGGAGCCCAAACAAGCCAATCCGAATCAAAATCCCCTATAAAATTAAACTGCGCCTGTATCCATGAACACCCGTATGCCAGGGTCCCGGCAACATCATATAATAATGTTTTATCCTGAAACAAGGAGATGAGCAGCAGTATGCTTATAACCGCTAAAAAACCTTTTCCAGAATAAAAAAATCCCGTATTCTTTCTTCGCATTTCAACTTTTTAATATTGCCCGTTAAACTAATACCGCCTTGCACTGACAACCATACTGCGGCCTATGCCATAAAATTCAGAAGCATTGAAATTATCCTTCCAATCAATTTTTATGCGTACCGCGATCAGCCGCCGCGTCAATGCCGCAGGCGGGATTTCAACAGCGGAATTATACATCACTCGGCCGCTGCCTCCTCTAATAAATACGATTTCGCCGTTCCACTTCTCTTTTGAACCCAGAGCAGACACTGTAACGCGCATACCGGGGCGAAGTCTCGCCGCAAATTTTTCGCTGAAAAAAGCGTCTACCCATACATCCCCAGGATTAACGAGCTGGATGATTTCGGCTCCAATATCAACATGCTCTCCTTCTTTTGATAAAACAGCCCAAACAACCCCCTTGCATGGGGCGGTTACCTTAATCCCTTTCTGAAGCTGCAGTTGTTTTCCGATTTCTTCAAAACGCTGTTTTAAATGGGTTAACTGGTTTTTTTGATTTTCAACGGTAGCTTTTAACACAGATAGTTTATTCTCAATCTCGTCAAAATCGCGCTTTGAAACTCCTCCCACTTCCTTGAGCCGTTTAAAACGCTGATAATCAATCTCGTACTTCCGGATATAAATAATATTCTGAGCCATTTCATTTTCAAGATTATCAATAAGATTCTGCAGCAAGTTATACTGGGTGTTGCTTTCGGTATTGCCAAAGAGCGGATTTGCAACCTCAAAAACCTCTTTCCCTTCTTCCAAAACCGCACCGACATTAGGCTCCGAAAAATGCACAATCCCCGTAATAGGCGAACGCAAAGTTACCAACTTCGTATTTATAAAAGCCTGTTCGCTGGTTATAAAAAAACATTTCCTGCCGATAATTATGCTCAGCAACAGCACGACTGAGATTCCCAAGACTATCTTTATTGTTTTAATAAAAGATTGGGGATTATTTGTTGCTGATTTTTCCATGCCTTATTCGGATTTCCCGCATTAATATAAGTACAGTCAATTGTTGGCAATTCTATATTTCTTGAGGAATATGTATTATATAATATATACCATAAATGAACGGTTTAAAAGGGTCAAAGGGCATTACAAAGAAAGCGTTTTCTTGTACCCATTGACAAAGCCGGGAAAGTGTGTAAAATATCCCTAATTAGCCTGATTATAATATGAGCAAAAAACCGAATTTACGCAAACCAAAATACAGCCTCAATCAAAAGGGCCAGTTCGTTATTGAGAACTACAATTACGCCAAGCCCTTTGCCAACTTTTTCCCAGGGATAGCCGGTAAGTACGGCATACCCATGTGGGTTTTCTATGTCAACCGCGGCCAATGCATCTGCAGCTTCGGCACCAAAGATAAAGACCGGGCCATCCTGGAATTCTTTCCGGCGAATAAATCCTGGCAGTTCGTTTCAAGCCTGGGCTTTCGCACCTTTATCAAGATCAAAGCCGCGGAAGAAAACTCTTACTATGAACCTTTCCACAATGGCTGCGCCAATCTCAAATACCGGATAACAAATTCCATGGCTATGGGTTCGGGAGAATTGATCCTTGAGGAGGACAACCGGACACTTGGCCTTAAAACCCGCGTAGAATATTTTAATATCCCCAATGACGCTTATGCCGGCTTAAGCCGGATCGTCACCGTCGAGAATACGGGAAGAAATACCAAAAAACTGCAGCTTATCGACGGCCTCCCCCAGATCGTCCCTTTCGGCACGCATAACTTTTTCTTAAAGAAACTCGGCCGCACTATCGAAGCCTGGATGAAAATAGATAACCTGGATAACGACATCCCTTTTTATAAGCTGGAGGTTGACCCTTCCGACCGGCCGGAGGTCGTGCATATTGAAGAAGGTAACTTTTACCTGGGTTTTCATTTTAGCGGCACTAAAACCAAGCTGATCCGGCCGATAGTGGACCCGGCGGCCGTATTCGGGGCAGTAACCGATTTTTCATACCCGGCGGAATTCCTGGCCAAGGCAAACTCCCCTTACCCCTCCAAACAGATGACCAGGAGCAAAACCCCGGCCGCTTTTCTCTTAATGGACCTGGAATTAAAGCCCGGCGAGCAGAAAACCTTTTACTCTTTGGCCGGCCAGGCCCGGGATACCAAAACCTTAAATACGCTTGTGCCTAAAATTACTAAATTCGGTTATATGGAAAATAAGCTTTATGAAAATCTCAAACTTATCGGGAGCCTTAAAAGCGAGATCGCCACCCAGAGCAGCCAGCCGCGCTTTGACCTTTATGCCGGCCAGACCTATCTGGATAATATCATGCGGGGAGGCTACCCGGAGGTATGTAAATCCGGAACGGTTTTCTATCTATATTCCCGCAAACACGGTGACCTGGAGCGCGATTATA
>JAQULD010000129.1 GCA_028719045.1 Candidatus Omnitrophota bacterium
GGATCAATCCCTGCTGGGTGTCAAAGCCGTCCATTTCCACTAAAAGCGCGTTTAAGGTCTGTTCCCTTTCATCGTGGCCTCCACCGATGCCTGAAAAGCGCAGGCGCCCGACCGCGTCTATTTCATCGATAAAAATGATCGCGCCTTTGCCTGAAACCTTGGCGGCCTTTCTTCCCTGCTCAAAAAGGTCCCTGACGCGGCTTGCGCCCACGCCGACGAACATTTCCACAAAGTCTGAGCCGCTGATGGAATAAAACGGTACGCCCGCTTCACCGGCGACCGCTTTGGCGAGCAGTGTTTTGCCTGTGCCCGGAGGGCCCACTAAAAGGACTCCTTTGGGGATCTTACCGCCGAGTTTCTGGAATTTTTTCGGGTCTTTTAAGAATTCGATGACTTCTTTCAGTTCTTCTTTTGCTTCGTCTACCCCGGCCACGTCGTTAAAGGTGATTCTTTCCGATTCCTTGTCGCCGTTTGTTTTGGGGCGGACTTTTCCGAAAGTCATGATCCTGTTCCCCATCTGTTCCCCGCGGGACGCCATCATCCACCAGAGGAATATTAAAAATACCACCGGACCGAAGGAGAACAAAATATTCGCCCAGAGTGTTTTAGGCGGCTTAACGTCAAAATGTTTTACATTTGTCCGCAGGAGGTTTAAAAGTTCGGTGTCATTATCCGGGATGTGCACGTAAATTTGAGATTTGTCCGCGAGTTTTCCCTCAAGCAGCGTATCCACTTTTGTAACCGAGGCTATTTTTTCGGGGTTGTTCTTAAGCATGTTATAAAAATCACCGTAAGACATTTCTTTCGGCACTCCGGAAACGGATATATTAAGCGAACTTACCAGAAGATAAAGGATAAAGAATCCGAATAGCCAGAAAAACGGGAATTTACGGAATATATTCCTTTTGGGCTTTTGCTTATCTGTGTTATTTGCCATTTTATTGCCTTTCTTTTGACAAAAAATCTAAAAATGATTTTAGCGCTTTATTATAGCTTTAAACATATATAAAATCAAGTATTTATTGATTTTTCCTGCGGTAGAAATTAAGGCTTTTTTGGGTTTTTAAGACCGATGTGCCTTTAGGCAGGTCAACTATGGAATTCAGGGGCCTGTTTGAAATGAGGTCTTCTATTTCCCGTATGTGCTGGTAGGTTATCCTGCGCGTGTTTCCGTTTATTGCCGCTATGTTTAATCTGATCAATATCCTTTGCAGCGCGGGATGAAGTTTTTTGAATTTTTTCAGGTTGATCTTTTTATTGAACGCAGCTATCCTTTTTGCCGCCAGGGCGTTAAGGCAATCGTAGTCAATTGCCAGGCTTTCAGCTGTGTTTGCCAGTACCTCCTTGATATTGGCGTTATATCCTTTTTCCAATAACGGCAGAAGTTTGTTGCGTATTTTGTTCCTTAAATAAATATCCTCTTCGTTGGAGGCGTCGCGTCGAGGTACGATCCTTTTCCGTTTTAAAAAAAGCTCGATTTCTTTTCTCCGCGTTTCAATCAGGGGGCGGATTATTGTATAACCGGCAAAATCCTTTTTAGGCGAGATTCCGGATAAACCGGATAACCCCGCTCCTCTTAACAGGCGCATAAGCACGGTTTCCGCCTGGTCGTCAAGGTTATGTCCGAGCGCGATCTTGTCCGCTTTTGTGTCTCTGGCCACTTTGAACAAAAAACCTAAACGGGCGTTACGGGCAATCTCTTCAACCGAGCCTTTGCTGGCGATTGCTTTGATATTGATCTCTCCCGCCGATACGGGGATGTTCAGCCTAAGCCCAAGATTTTCCACATACTTTCTGTCATCTTTGGAATCATCTCTGAGCATATGGTCCAGGTGGGCTATGCGCAGGCTGAGGCCCCATTCTTTTTTCAGCCCATTCAGCAGGCAAACTAACGCTGTGGAATCCGGGCCCCCGGAAACACCGATTATTATCTTATCCCCTTGATTTATAAGTTTATATTCCCTGATGGTCTTTTTTACTTTATCGGTCAACATTCTGCTGTGGTTTTAAGTTTTGCTAGTTTGTTTTGCCGGAGGCGCTTTTCAACGCTTCAATAAACTCCGCGTTTAGTTTAAATCCGAAAGATTCCGCTTTATGGGCATCTTTCCAGCTCGATTCGTATTCTTTTTTGGAAAAATACGCGAGCGCGCGGTTTTTATAAAAGTAAGGGTTATTAGCGTCGATTTCTATAGCTTTGCCGCAATCTTCGATGGCTTTATCGAAATTGTCTTTTTTTTGATAAGCGGCAGCGCGATTATTGTAGGCCTGGGCATTCTTAGGATCTATTTCCAGGGCTTTATCGCAGTCCGCCAGGGCTTTTTCGGCGTTGTTTTGCATTAAATATACATACGCCCGGAAACTGTAAACCCGTGAGGAAGGATTTATCAGGATAGATTTAGTGAGTTCTGTTATGGCTTCCTCATAGTTTTGATTTTTGGAATAAGTTATTCCTTTCTGGAAGGCTTCTTCCGCGGGCTCCAAAGCATAACAGGCGCCGCACAATGACGCGGAGAGTATCAATAAACAAATAATCCTGGCGGTTCTATTCCTTATTCTAAAATTCATAGCTCCTCTTTCCTGGTTTTCCCGATTATGGGGTTTTATCATGTTTATATAGTAGCATAAGCGTAACTTTTATCAATGTTAAAAGGCGCGGGAAATAAAAAAACCGCCGGCCGGCGGGAGAAGGAAATTTAAGTGGCTAGGTCCCTCACTTTGTTCGGGACCCGCCACCGAATTGTAAGAGCTGGTGGCGGAGAGTGGATTTAAACCACCGACCAAGCGGGTATGAGCCGCGTGCTCTATCAGGCTGAGCTACTCCGCCAAAAGTATTATAATATTAGCATAAAAATGCCAAAAATCAACCCCGGCTATTTTTGAGGCTGTTGTTCTTTTTCGTCTTTGTCTTCGCTGCTTAATGAATTTGCGTCCGTGTTTTTTATAACGCGCTTTAAGTTGTCTATCTCGTTCAATAAAATTTCCTGGTTTTTTTCCAGCTCCGCGATCTTTTCCCTCATTTGCAAAAGCTGCCTGGCCACGTATTCATCTATGCCTTCAAGTATTATCAGCCCGTCTTTCCTGGTGATCTTGGTTCCGAACGGCACAAGCACCCTGGTAGGGCCTACATGCAGTATTTCCATGCCCTGGGGCACATCCGCGCCGTTTTGGCCGCCGTTTGCTGTTTCCTCCATGCCGGTTCCGTAATCAGCGGAAAAAACGCTTGCGGCGGGCAGGGCCAACATACAGAACAACAGGAAAAGTACCGGTTTTTTCATAGCCTCGCGATAGGAAATTAACCTATTGTTTCTTTTATTTTATCCAGCAATTCAGACATCGTGGACGGTTTTGGCAGGTATCCGGCGGCGCACAATTCGTGATAGCGCTTGCTCATGGCTTTAGGTTCCAGGTCTTTACCGGTTAAAAATATGACCGGAGTATTGTTTGTTTTTTCCTGTTTTTTCAGTTTCTCGCAGGTTTCATAACCGTCCATGCCGGGCATTGCGACGTCCAGCAGGATAATATCGAACAGATTGTCCTTAGACAAGGCAAGCGCTTCTTCTCCGGATGAAGCGCCCAACGCCTGAAAATTATGCTTATTCAATTTTTCCACCAAAAGTTCCCTGATGTCTTTTTCGTCATCGACAACCAGTATTTTTTTCATGGTTTACCCCGCTTATTTGAATATCCTTTTTGCGAAAATGATAAAGCCTACGGCGATTGCGTTAAGGCAGGCCAGTAATACCACTGCGGCGGATATGTCCTTAAGCAGTTTGATCAAAGTATGGTATTTACGCGTGAACATATCTATCATCATTTCAATAGAGGTATTGACAATTTCCGCTATAAAAACCAGGGTTATGGTAATGCATAAAGCGACAAGCTCTATCCCTTTTAAATGAAAATGTATTCCTAACAGTAACGCCGCTATCCCTGTAAGGAAGATGATCCGCATGTTGCGGTGGTACAGGAACAGATAGAATATTCCGTTTACCGCAAGTTTCACGCTGGTATTAAACCCGTGGAAGCGGAAAATATGCCTGAATACCCTCAGTTTTTTCATTATCCGATTATTTTCAGTGTAAGATGATGAACAAAAGCAAAAAGATTATGATAAAAGATAAGATGTAAAAATCGTTAAAATAGAAAAAATCGCTTAACCTGTCCTTGAAAGAATATTCGCGCGGCTGGATGGACCTGGCGGCGTTGAATTTCTTCTTGAACTCTTCAACCTGGTGCCTCTTGAAGCGCAGATAC
>JAQULD010000130.1 GCA_028719045.1 Candidatus Omnitrophota bacterium
CCCCGCAGTTTAAAAAAAGTTTGGAAGGCGCGGCCATAAAAAAGATTTTGCGCAAAGCCAAGATGCTTATATTTGAGCTGTCCAACGGAAAATCACTGGTTATCCATTTGAAAATGACCGGGCAGCCTGTTTATCCGGGTAAAGGGAAAGACAGCAGGGTGAGCTTTAGGTTTTCAGACGGAAATGACCTGGATTTCAACGACCGCAGGCTGTTCGCGGAACTGCGCGTCCTTGATGACTGGCATTCCCTGAAATTCATCCAGGGGCTGGGGCCGGAACCATTTGACCTTAGCGCGGAAAAATTCCGGGAAATGCTGGCTGCAAAAAAAACCAAGATAAAACCGCTCATTATGGACCAGACGTTTATCGCGGGCGTAGGTAATCTTTACGCGGCTGAAGCCCTTTTCAGGGCAAAGATAAGCCCCGATAGGCCGGCTGCGAGCCTGTCCGCAAAAGAAATAGAACTCCTGCTTAGGGAGATAAAAGATACGCTTAGCGAAGCAATAAAATACAAGGGGTCTTCGATAGATCAATATGTCCAGCTTTCCGGAGAACCCGGTGATTACGTTAAGTATCATAAGGTGTACGGCAGGGAGGGTAAGCCCTGTCCATTGTGTAAGACTGCCATTAAGAGAGTCTCTCTCGGAGGGAGAGGGACTTATTTTTGTCCTAAATGCCAGAAATAATTGAGGTATAAACGGTAAAATGAAGAAGCGTCTTAAAATAAACGGCGTAATAATATTTTTTGCGGTATTGCTGGTCCTGAAATTCCCGGGGGTGTTTTTCCGCAACGGCCAGGGGGGTTTTGCCGAAGAAATTGCCAAGGTGTTCGGTTTTTCCTTTATCCTCCTTGGGCAGCTCTTCAGGGTTTCCGCCCGCGGATATAAATCGGAAAATTCGCAAAACGGGGCGTCTCTGATCCAGGGCGGACCCTATAACCTGGTGCGTAATCCCATGTACCTGGGGATTCTTTTGATCGGCCTTGGGGTGGTGCTGCTTTTGTTCCAATGGTGGGTTTCCTGCGTGTTCCTGTCGATTTTCGTTATCCGTTATATATTGCTCATCTTCCAGGAAGAAAAGAAGCTGGAGTCTGTTTTCGGCAAAGATTACGAGAAGTATAAAACCATGGTGCCGCGTCTTTTTCCTTCGCCTGCCTGCCTGGCAAAAAAAGAAATCGCGGAATATCTGCCTTTAAGATTGTCCTGGGTAAAAAAAGAGCTCAACTCGATCTTTCCCGTATTGGCGGCGGCCCTTGTTATCTTGTCCTGGGAAGATATCAGTAATTCGGGGCTGACAATTTATTTTAAAGAACTTTCAGCGCTGTTTTTAGTGGCCGTATTATTCTTTTACCTGATTTTATATCTTGGCAAAAAAACGGCGTTTCCCAAAAAAGATGCTTAAGACAAAAGCGAAAATCGTTAAAAACACCCGCGTCGCGAAAAATTATCACAAGATATTATTATCTGCGGCGCAGATCGCAAAGGCCGCAAAGCCCGGGCAGTTTTTATCGATCAAAGTAAGCGATAACTATGGACCTTTGCTCAGAAGGCCGTTCAGCGTGCACAGGGCCGCGGGTTCTAATATTGAGGTCCTTTATGAGGTCGTAGGCGAAGGCTCCAGGATATTGTCCGGAAGAAAGCCGGGGGAATACCTGGATATTATCGGCCCGTTAGGCAATGGTTTTTCTATTGCCCGAGCCGGCCGCCCCATACTTGTCGCCGGAGGCATGGGTGTTGCGCCGCTTGTTTTTCTGGCTGAAAAATTAACCGGAAGCGGGGCCCTGGTATTGATCGGCGCTAAAACAAAGGGGCATATCCCTTGTGAAAAAGAATTCATAAACGCGGGCTGTGAAGTTAAAATCGCTACAGATGACGGCTCCAGGGGTTTTAAAGGGTATGTAACCGATTTGCTGAAAAAAACACTTTCGGCTGCCGATTATCGGCGGTCGACCATCTATGCCTGCGGCCCGGGCCCGATGCTAAAAGGGGTCAGCCGTGTTTCCGAAGAGCGCAATATTCCCGCGCAGGTGTCCCTGGAAGCGCATATGGCCTGTGGCATAGGCGCCTGCCTTGGGTGCGTGGTTTGGACAAAAGACGGCTATAAGCGGGTTTGTAAAGAAGGCCCGGTATTTGAAGCGAACCAGATAATCTGGGGATAACACCCGGCGCTTATGTGGTCATTGCGTTGGTGTTGTCTTGGCAGACAAAGGAGGGAAAATGGAACAAAAACCTTTTATCTCCATCATCATCCCGGTCAAGAATTTCGAGCGCACCATCGAAAAGACTTTCGAATACCTGCTTAACGTGGATTATCCGAGGGATTCCTGGGAATGGGTCATCGCCGACGGCGGCTCAACGGACAAAACAATAGAGATCATAAAGAACTGGCAGAAAAAATATCCTTTTATCAGGTTAGTGGAAGTGCCGAATTGCCCGTCTCCGGGATTTGCCAGGAATAAGGCGCTGGCCGCGGTGAAAGGGGAATTCTTGTTCTTTACCGATGCCGACTGCGCTCCGGATAAAAACTGGGTCAATGAAATGCTCAAGCATTTTAATAAGGATCCCGATATCGCCGCTGTGGGAGGCGAGGTATACACTTTAAAGGTGGACCCGGGGAATTTAGTGGAAGCCTGGTGCCAGCACTTCAGGTTCAACATGGTTTCTCCCCGCTATGGATTTATCAAAGAGGGATATTATCCTTCTTTTCCAAAAGAGCCTGCGCCGTCAGACATTGCCGGACATAAAGCTTATTTTTTCGGCACCTGCAATGTGGCTTACCGGAAAAGCGCCATGGGGAAAATCGGGGCAAAGTTCTGGGACAGGCCTACAGGGGAAGATATGGATTTAAGCTATCAACACCGCTCCCAGGGGTTGAAATTTTATTTTGCCCCCCTGGCGAAAGTGGACCATATGCACCGGGCGGATGTAAAGTCCCTGATGAAAGTATGGGTCACTTACGGCCAGGCGCACCTGCCTTTGATCGATAAATATGTCAAAAGAAAAAGCTTTGAAATAATCCTGCAGAATGTAAAGGGGAATCCATCCGTGGCCATTCCTTTCCCTGTCAGGGGGTTCATGTATATCGGAAATTTTCATCTGATGCATCTGTTCGGACTGCTGTTCATATTGGGAACGGTCCTTTCCGCTCTTCTCCAAAGCGCGGCCTGGGGCGCGGTCAGCCTGCTCTCTTTAATTTTTACGGCATATTTTGCTTATCAATACGTAAAATGGAATTTCGCCATGGAGCCTAAGAACCAGTTCTGGTTCTGGTGCAAGATGAAATACCTGACTAATTTAAGTTTCATCAAGGGCGGGTTAAAGGATTTTAAAAAATATAAGATACTCTGCATCGAGCCTAGCTTTTAAAATAATATGCAGCCTAAAATAGCGGTAAATATCGGCAGGTTAAAACTGAAGAATCCCGTAATGGTCGCTTCAGGGACGTTCGGCTACGTGGAAGAATTCCGGGATTTCTTAAACCTTAAGGATTTAGGCGCGATTGTCACCAAAACCATTACTTTAAATCCCCGCCACGGCAATCCCCCTCCGCGTACCTGCGAGACACCCGCCGGCATGCTTAATTCCATCGGCCTTGAAAATCCGGGCCTGGAAGTGTTTATTCAGGAGAAGCTGCCCGCGCTAAAGAAAATAGGAGCGCCTTTGATCGTAAGCATCGCTTCGGAAAAAGACCCGGAGGAATTCCTGATGCTTGCCAAAAGGCTGGACAAAATAAAAGAAGTGTCCGCCCTTGAACTGAATATTTCCTGCCCGAACATAAAACATTCGCACGAAGCTGGTTTAAACAGGCAATTGATCTCTCAGGACCCGAAGGCGACGCATAGTTTGGTAAGCTCTGTGCGCAAGGTCACCCGCAAGCCCATTATTACAAAATTGTCCCCTAATGTAACTTCGATAAGCGAGATCGCCCTGGCCGCAGAAAACGCGGGAAGCGATGGCGTCTCCCTGATAAACACCTTGTCCGGGATGAGTATTGATGTGGTTACCGCGAGGCCGAAGATCGCGCAGGTCACCGGCGGGCTTAGCGGTCCGGCGATAAGGCCGGTGGCGGTAAAGATGGTCTGGGAAGTGTATCAGAAAATAAAAATCCCCATTATCGGGATGGGCGGGATAAGTGATGCCGAAAGCGCCCTGGAATTTTTCATCGCAGGCGCACGGGCGGTAAGCGTAGGGACGGCCAATTTCATCGACCCGTGCGTGACAAGGGAAATAACCGAAGGGGTCAAAAACTA
>JAQULD010000131.1 GCA_028719045.1 Candidatus Omnitrophota bacterium
GCCTGTCTATGGTCTCAATGCTGTCTTTTATGATCTCTTTTAACAAAAGGCATCCGGAACCCTCTTGTTTTTTGTCCCGTATTTCAAAGATCAGCCTTTCAGCGTCGTCTACAAGCTGGTCGATATTTCCTTCATTGGTGTGGCACAGAGAGATTATTTTTGTGGAATTGCCGATTAGAGTCCTGAGTATGCTCTTTTCTTTTACTATACTGACGTAGTGGTTTATGTTTGCTGCGGTAGGAACCGAATTCACAAGCTCCGCAAGGAAACTTGCCCCTCCGACCTGCTCAAGGATGTTAAGCCTTTTTAATTCGTTAGTGACCGTGATAAGGTCAACCGCTTTATTCTCGGCAAAAAGGTCGGAAATGACTTCGAATATTTCTTTGTGGTTATCGCTGTAGAAAGCTGCCCTGTCCAGGGACTCTATAGCCGACGAAACGGCATCTTCGTCTATAAGCATGGAACCCAGTACCGCCATTTCAGCTTCCATGTTTTGGGGCGGGAGTAATTCTTTTACTGTATTAGCCATTAAAGGACTATTTTTTAACTATCCAAACCTTAAGCGTCGCTAAGACCTCGGGGTGCAATCTTACGGGTATTTCGTATATTCCCAGGGACTTTATAGGCTCGGCAAGAT
Organism: Candidatus Omnitrophota bacterium; assembly: GCA_028719045.1. Next base: position 638 of record JAQULD010000131.1, read on the forward strand.
TTATAGTATTCTTGTCAATATCAAAACCTTCTTCTTTTAAAGCGCGCGCGATATCTAAACCGGCGATGTTGCCGTATAACTTTCCCTCTTCGTTTACCAGGACAGGTATGGTAATGGCTAAGGCCGATATAGCGGTTTTTAGCCTTTCCGCTTCCTGCTTCACCTTCTCCAGGTGGGAATTCATGACCTGCTTTTCCTGTTCCAGTTTTTTGAGGTTAGACGCGGTAGAGAGAAGGGCCAGGCCGTTCGGTAAAAGGTAATTATGGGCGTAACCGTCTTTAACCTTGATCACGGCGCCCGCTTTTCCCACTCCTGGTATATCTTTCTTCAGTATTACTTCCATAGTTATATATGTATTGTCGTTACATACGGACAAAAGGAAGCAAAGCGATAAAACGCGCCCTCTTGACCGCTTCGGTAACCTGCCTTTGGTGCTTGGCGCAATTTCCGGTCACGCGCGTAGCCACCATAGCGCCTCTTTCCTTAATGAAATATTCGAGCATTTTTGTGTCTTTGTAGTCTATGACCTTTACTTTATCGGTGCAGAACCTGCAAGTCTTCCTTCTCGCCGGAAGAAATGAAGCTCTTTTCAAATTTCTTTTTGTCTTTACCTTAACTCTCATTTGACTTCTCCTCGCTTTCATCTGACCAGGCTGGTTCTGTGGTTTCCGCCGCGGAATTATTCTGCGGCATTTCCGTAAAAGACGAATCTGTGTTTGTTTTAGCTTGAGGCGCTCCCATGAACTGGACACGCTCCGCCCTTACCTCGATTACGCTGCGTTTATTGCCTGAAGTATCTTCCCACGAACGCGACTGAAGCCTGCCCTCGACGAAAATCGAACTCCCTTTATGCAGGTATTGGTTACAAGTTTCAGCCTGCTTGTCCCAGACAACGGCAGTGATAAAACATGTTTCTTCCTTCATCTCCTGGTTCCTGTCGCGGAATTTCCTGTTTACCGCGAGCCTCAAATTGGCTACCGCGACACCCTGAGGAGTATAACGCAATTCCGGGTCTTTAGTAAGATTGCCCATCAACAACACTTTATTAAAATTTGCCATTGCCCGCCCCCTTCAATATTATTTCTCAATCAGGGTAAAAAGCACCCTGAGCACGCTTTCGTTTATTTTATATATCTCTCTCATCTTGGCAATAGCGGAAGTGGGTGTGGTAAAATTAACAAGATAATAAGTCCCTTCCTGCTGTTTTTTTATAGGAAAACTTAATTTCTTTCTTTCCCCCCAGACGCTGGCCTGCGTTACCGTGCCGCCGTTTTTGGTAATCACTTCGCCTATCTGAGCAAATAATGCTTTCTTTTCATCCTCGGATAAATCTGATTTGACGATAAACATTCCTTCGTATTTGTTGTTCATAAGCTGTTTCCTTTCATTTACGTTTTGTTTTTTCTATTATAAATATCCATGCTCTTTGAAATGCCGTTTTTTACCCAGGCAGCGGAGCACGAACAGGCCTTTTCCACCGCTTCTTCAAGTCCTTGTTTTTCCTCCGCCTGAAAAGAAGATAAGACATAATCGGTTACTTCTGCGTTACCCCCCGGCCTGCCTATGCCTACGCGAAGCCTGGCGAATTCTTTTGAGCCCAGGTTTTCCATTACTGATTCCAGCCCCCGGTGGCCGCCGGAAGAACCGTCCGGCCTGATTTTGATCCTGCCTAATTCAAGGTCCAGGTCATCGCAGATCACAAGAAGATCCCCCGGCCCTATTTTATGCTTCTTTACGAGAAGCTTAACCGCAAAACCAGACAGGTTCATATAAGTAACGGGCAAAGCGAGTATAACAGCCTCGCCTTCGATATCGGCTTTTCCGGTAAAGGAATGGGCTCCCGCGTCCCTCTTTAAAGGGCACTTGTAAACCTTAGCCAGCTGTTTTACGATCAAAGAGCCTACATTATGCCGTGAGCCGGCATATGTCCTTCCCGGATTACCGAGACCTACGATCAGCTTCATCCTTAAAAAAAACCTTTATATTTATTTAGACTTTTCCTTAGGCTCTTCTTCTTTGCCTTCAGCGGGAACTTCTTTCTTTTCCTTGATTACTTCGGGTTCTTTCTTTTCCTCGCCTTCCACAGCCTCAACAGGAACTTCTTCCTTCATAGGCGCGGCAACCGAGATGATAACGGAATCCGCATCGGTCAAAACCTTGACCTTAGGCGGGAAAGTTATATCCTTTATATGTATGGCGTCTCCTATCTTCAAGCCGCTGATATCTATCTCGATGCTCTTGGGGATATCCGTAGGCAAACATTCCACCTCGATTTCCCAAAGCACATGCTCAAGTGAACCGCCGTCCTGTTTGACGCCCACTGACTCGCCTTTTACTGAAACCGGCACCTTTATCTTAATAGCCTTGGTCAGGGAAATCTCGTTAAAATCCACATGGACCACATTGCTTCTGACCGGGTCATACTGGACCTCTTTTATAAGGCAAGACATCGACTTCTTATTCTTGTCGTCTTTTATCTTAAGATTGATGATGGCATTCTCAAACCTGTGTTCATGCATTAGCCGCAAGAGCCCTTTTTGGCCGACCTTTATGGCCTTGGCGTCTTTACCCTCGCCGTATACGACCGCCGGGATAAAGCCCTTCTGCCTCATGTCCTTTATCTTGCCTCTTCCTACTTCGCTCCTTAATTCCGCTTCCAAAATTATCTCTTCCATTTTTACCTGTTTCCTTTCACTCTTTTAGATTTGATTACACGGATTAGAATACGCCGCTTTTCTAATCGAACAACGAACTGACCGATTCTTCGTTATGGATCCTCTTTATCGCTTCCCCCAGAAGGTTGGCTACAGAGAGGACTTTTATCCTGGGATGCTTCTTATTGTCATCCAAGGGGATACTATCGGTTATGATCAATTCTTTTAATTCTTTGCATTTTTCCACGCGCTCGATGGCGGGCCCGGAAAGGACCCCGTGGCTTACCGCGGCGTAGATACTCTTGCATTTGGCCTTCTTTAACGCCTCGGCGCCTTCGATCAATGAGCTGCCGGTGGCGATCAGGTCATCCACCAGGATCGCGTTCTTATTCTCCACTTCCCCCAATATATGCATAACTTCCGTTTTCTCCGGGGAATCGCGCCTTTTATCAATGATCGCCAGCCCCGCCCCCATCCTCTTGGCATAAGCGCGCGCCATTTTTATGCCGCCGACATCCGGGGAAACAATGACCAAATCCCCCAGTTTTAATTTAAGAAAATAATCTACAATGACTCCGATAGCGTACAAATGGTCTACCGGTATGTCAAAAAATCCCTGTATCTGCCCGGCATGCAGGTCCATGGTAAGGACCCTGTCAGCTCCGGCTGTAGTAAGAAGGTTAGCCACTAATTTTGCTGTGATAGGCACGCGCGGCTGGTCTTTCCTGTCCTGCCTTGCGTATCCAAAGTAAGGGATAACCGCGGTAATACGTTTGCTCGAAGCCCTTCTCATCGCGTCGATGAGGATCAAAAGCTCCATCAGGTTTTCGTTGACCGGCGGGCAAGTAGGCTGCACCACAAAAACATCTTTTCCCCGGACATTGTCATTTATCTTGACCCTGATCTCGCCCTCGCTGAACTTCCCCACAAAAGCGTCGG
>JAQULD010000132.1 GCA_028719045.1 Candidatus Omnitrophota bacterium
GCCTGCCCTATCCCGTGGCCTACGAACTGTTTTACAACGGAGAAACCGTTTTTTTCAACGTAATTCTGAATACTGTACGAAATATCAAAGAGATGGTTGCCGGGCTTTGCCCGTTTAATGCCTTCGGCAAGGGATTTTTTGGCTACCTCAATCAGCTTCAATTTTTTGGTATCAATTTTTCCAACAGGCAAGGTAACCGCTGAATCGGAAAAGTATCCCTGATAATTGACGCCCAGATCAATACTGATTATGTCGCCTTCTTCGAGCCTGCGCTCTCCCGGTATGCCGTGCACAATCTCTTCGTTAACCGAAGTGCACAGCGTCGCCGGAAAACCCTTGTAGCCCTTAAAAGCAGGCAATGCTTTTTCCTTAAGCACAAGCTCCTCGGCAAGAGCGTCGATTTCCGCAGTGGTTATACCGGCTGAAATCTTTTCCCGCAACTCCTTCATTACCCTCGCCAATATCCCGCCTGAAACCTTAAGTAACTCCAGGTCTTTTTCAGACTTTAGCGGAATCATTGTACTTATCGGAAATCTTTATAATTTTCTCAAGAACGATATCCGGTTTTTCATCTCCCGGCAAACGGAATAATTTATTTTGCGTTTCGTAATACTTGATTAAAGGGGTTACTTCTTTCTTGTAAACTTCAAGGCGCTTCTTTATGGTCTCTTCTTTATCGTCGGCCCTCTGATAAAGCTTGCCTTTGCAATTGTCACAGATACCCGCGACTTTAGGCGGCATATTTGTCACATGGAAATTCGCGCCGCATGAACTGCAGACTAACCTTCCGCAAAGCCGCTGGATAATAATCGCGTCGCTTGCGTCAAGATAAACCACAAAATCTATCCCCATCTTTAACTTGGCAAGCATATCATCAAGGGTCTTTGCCTGGGCGATGTTGCGCGGATATCCATCAAGGATGAATCCGCCCTTTAAATCCGGACGGCTGAATCTCTCCTGGAGCATATTCGCCACTAACTCATCGGGGACAAGCAAGCCCTTATCCATAAAATCCTTAGCCTGCCTGCCTAAGGGAGTCTGCCCTTTAACATTCTCTCTCAAAAGATCGCCGGTTGAAATATGCGGCAGGCGCACCCTCTCGGACAATACCTTTGCCTGAGTGCCTTTTCCCGCGCCCGGAGGACCGAATAAAATTATTCTCATTATCTTCTGCCCCTTATTCCAGACTTGATGAAACCTTCGTAATGATGCGTAAGAAGATGAGATTCAATTTGTTTTAACGTGTCCAGCATAACGCCTACGGTAATCAGGATACCTGTACCACCGAAGAATGACGCCACCAGGTACGGGACCTTTAATACTGCCATGATAAAATCAGGGCTGATCGCGATTACCGCGATAAAGACCGCGCCAAAGAGCGTAATCCTGGTCATAACAAAATCCAGGAATTCAGCTGTCGGCGTACCGGGACGTATCCCCGGGATGAAACCGCCGTGCTTCTTCATATCGTCAGCCATATCGTTAGGGTTAAAGACGATGGCGGTATAGAAATAACAAAAGAACATAATCAGCGCCGCGTATACGAGCGTATACAGGACGTGCCCTCTTACCAGGCTTTCAGAGAACCTCTGGAACCCGGGGTTCGGGATAAACGAGGAAAGTGTCGCCGGAAAAAGTATAATCGACTGGGCAAAGATAATCGCAATGACTCCGGACTGGTCTACTTTAAGCGGGATATAAGTGCTTGCCCCGCCGTAAATCTTCCTGCCTACGATCCTGCGCGCGTACTGCACGGGAATCTTACGCACCGCCTGGGTAATCATAATGACTGAGAATACTACGATTATCAGGAGCGCTGCCATGACAAGCAAAGTAAAAGGCTGGATGGTCCTGCGGGATAAGGGGAAAATCATCGTGTAGAGCTGGTTAATAGCCGTCGGTATCCTTGAGATAATACCCGCGGTAATAATCAGGGATATGCCGTTACCGATGCCTTTCTCCTGTATCTGCTCTCCCAGCCACATAATAAAAATCGTGCCGGTAGTAAGAGTCAAAACAGTCAGGAGCCTGAATCCTATGCCCGGATCCATGACAATCTTAAAACCCTGGAAATGTTCAAGCCAAAGAGCGATGAAATATGACTGGATAATGGAAAGCGCGACCGTGCCGTAACGGGTTATCTGGTTCATCTTCTCGTATCCTGCGCGGCCTTCTTTGGCGAGCTTCTCAAGGGCCGGGATAACCGCCGTTAGAAGCTGCATGATAATCGAAGAAGAAATGTACGGCATAATACCCAGGGCAAAAATCGTCAAACGTTCCATAGCGCCTCCGGAAAACATGTTTATGATCCCGAATAACGCTCCGCCCTGAGTTTCGCTGACCTGTTTAAAAAGCCGGGCCAGTTCGCTTCCGTCAATTCCCGGGGTCGGCACATAGCAACCGATCCGGTAAACCGCTAAAAGCAACCCGGTAATAATAAGCCTTCTCTTTAAATCCGGTATTTTAAACGCGTTTACTAAAGGACTAAAATCAACGAGTGAGGCCATTAATTAATTGTCTCCACGCTGCCGCCGGCTTTCTTAATTTTCTCGGCAGCCTGCCTTGAAAAAGCATGCGCCTTCACCGTGACAGCGCCCTTAATCTCGCCATCACCTAAAACTTTTATTAATTTAACCTTGTCTTTAATCAAGCCCTTCTCTTCCAGCAATTCCGGGCCGATATTCGTCTCTTTAATCCTGCTTAAATCGCTGAGATTGATAATCTGGTATACTTTCTTGGAAATATGGGTAAACCCGCGCTTCGGGAACCTGCGGATTAACGGTGACTGCCCGCCTTCAAAACCCAGATAAAAATGCCTGCCCGCGCGCGAAGTCTGTCCTTTGCTGCCCCGGGTGGAGGTTTTACCATGGCCGGAACTGGGACCTCTTCCTAAATATTTTCTTTTCTTGTGCGCGCCCTTAGGAGCTTTAAGATTATGCAAGCCGAAAACTACTTCCGTAACCGCGGCTTTTGCTTTTGCCTTTAGCGTATTTGCCGGTTTCTTAGTTTCGGCTTTAAGCTTAGCTTCTGCTTTTGGAGCTTCTTTACGGGTTTCTTTTCCTAATACTTTCTTATGTTTCACTATTTTATCTGTCATTTTAAATTATACTTTCGCGGACTTTTAGGCCGCTCAAGTATTCCGCTTTAGAATCCTCAGGCTAAAACCTGAGGAGCTTCATTCCTGTTCTAGGAAAGGTTAACTTAAACTTTTAAATCCTTTAATCCCTCGACTGTTGCCTTGATGACGTTTACCGGATTGTTAGACTTAAGGCACTTTGTCAGGATATCTTTAATTCCTGCGGCTTCGCAAATCGCGCGCACAGGGCCCGCGGCAATAACCCCGGTCCCTTCCGAAGCAGGCTTTAGCATTACCTTTGCCGCTCCGAAATGCCCGACAATCTCATGGGGAATAGTGGCGCCTTCGAGAGGGACTCTAAAAAGGCTCTTCTTGGCCTTAGTCAATGCCTTGCGGATTGCATCAGCCACTTCATTCGCCTTATCCTGCGCGAAACCTACCTTACCTTTTGTGTCGCCGACAACCACCAGGGCGCTAAAATGCATCTTTTTGCCGCCCTTAGTTACTTTACATACGCGGTTAATGGTAATTACCTTCTCAATTAATTCCGGATGTTGTTCAATGTTAAGTTCACGCATTAAAACTCCAATCCTCCCTTTCTCAAAGCCTCGGCAAAAGCTTTCACCCTGCCGTGATATAAATATCCCGCGCGGTCAAAGATAATCTTTGAGATTCCTTTTTCTTTTGCCTTCTGAGCGAAAACCTGGCCGAAGAATTCCGCGGCCTTTATGTTACCGCCGGAAGGAAATTTTCCCTTCACGTTCTTATCCATAGTAGAAAGCGAAAATAATGTCTTATTCGCGCTGTCATCAATTATCTGTGCGGCAATATTGTAGAGGCTGCGTTTTATGACCAAGCGCGGCTTGGCCTCAGTACCCCACATCTTCATCTTTATTCTCTTGTGCCTTTTATTTCTTAATTGCTCTTTTTTGTTCACGTTATTCTGCCTTCCTCAAAGAATCTTATTTAGTTGTTGCCTGCGCTTTACCGACTTTCTTCTTTATATATTCGCCTACAAAACGGATACCCTTGCCTTTGTAGGGTTCAGGCGGGCAAACCATGCGTATTTCGGTAGCCACCTCTCCGACTTTCTCTTTATCAATGCCGCGCACCACGACCTGCGTGGGCCTCGGGCACTCTTTCTTTATCCCTTC
>JAQULD010000133.1 GCA_028719045.1 Candidatus Omnitrophota bacterium
AAAAAAATAACCCCGCGGATATAGCGGGGTTATTTTCTTTCTATTAGGCTTAAATTTTTTCTTTTATTCAACAGGTATGGTTAGTTTAGTGCCTGCTTTAAGTTTATTAGCGTTCTTGATCTTGTCCTTATTCATCTCGTAAAGGTATTTCCAGCGGTGCCCGCTGACAAGCTGGTTCTGGGCTATCTTCCAAAGGGTATCGCCTTTTTTCACCGTATATTCTTTGGTAGAGACCTTCACTTCGCTTTCCACGTTTTCTTTGGTCTCTTCCACGTATTTTCCCTCTTCAAGCGGTTTTGCTTCCTCCGGAGGCTTGCCCTCATAGGGGATCATCACTTCCTCTACCTCAGCGACCATAAACTGAGCGTTGCGGTCCTTCTGCATCCCGACTAAATCGGTGATATGCGCCACGGCGTCAAGCTTGCCCCGCGAAACGATACGGATGCGCTTTTCCGGTATGCCGTTGTCAAGCATGAATTTCTTTACCGCGTCGGCGCGTTTTCTGCCTAATTTTTCATTGTAAGCCTCGGAACCGCGGATATCGCAGTTGCCAGAAATAAGGATATCGGTCTCCGGATTATTATTTAAAGCTTTTACCGCGTCCCTTAAGATATCGGAAGCGTCATCTCTTATGGAAGATTTATTGTAATCAAAATATACTTTCACGTTCCTGATTATTTTCTTGATCAAAAGCGAAGGGCGCAATTCCTTGGGCTGCGGGGGAGGAAGCTCTTCCGACTTATAGTCAAAAATGATCTTATACACGTAGCAGTAACCGCGGTTCCCCCAAAGGCGTTTTTCTGTCCCGGGCTGGTTCGGCCACCACCAATACCCTCCCTGCTCGGGGTCTTTTACCGGGGCGGGTTTTGCGTCCGTGGGCCACCAGGAAAATTCCTTCTGCATCTGGTCCATTTCCGCTTTTCGCTTTTCTTCCCTGTTTTGCGCTGTGGTAGCGCAACCGGATATGCCTGATAAAACCATTATTGCGATGATTATCGTCGTGATAAAATTTTTCTTTTCCATAATTTTTACCTTATATTTTTTCCTTTCAGGGCTTAATACAGCACATAAATTGTATCGCTAAAGTAACTTTTTGTCAATAGAGGAAGTTAGGACAAGGGTACAAAAAACAAAAGGCCGGTTTTACCTTAACAATATGCCAAGATAAGAACCGGCCGGAGAAAATAAGCGGTTATAGTTATTTGCCGAGCAAAATCGATAATTCCGCCACATGCTGCTGTTCTTCCGAAATTACATGGCGTAGTTCGTGTTCGAGCATTTCAAATTCATACCAGAGTTTTTCCTTATTCTCGGTCAATTTCTTGTAAATCTGTTTGTAAAAATCTATGGCCTCTTTTTCCCCTTTAAGGTTTACCTGCAGGATAAGCCTTGTGTCTTTGGCCTTATGTGTAGCCGCAAGCCCCATGGAAGGTTCACCGTTCAAATAATCCCCGATCATGGTGCGGAACTTTTCTTCATGCTTTGCTTCATCAGAGGCGATTTCCCTTAGTCTTTCGATGATCTTTTCCGCATTCAATCCGCTTATCGATTCCGCGTGCGCCAGATACTGTATCCTCGCCGCGTGTTCAAGCTCAAGCGCCTGATTAAACATTTTTATCAACTCTTCTTTAAACGCTGCCATGTATCCTCCTTTTTTTGGCGTTAATTCCAAATATAAATATATAATGTTTGCTCTGATTCATCAATAGTTTTCTTCTGCTATTTATTGACTTTATTCCACTTCTTTTGCTTCCGTGGATTTCCCGTAAACGCTCATCCCCTGAAAATCCACCACTACAACCGGCTCTTCTCCGACTACCCAGGCGTCGTGTCCGGGAGGAAGCAAGGATACGTCTCCGGCCTTCAGTTCTTTTTCTGTCCCGTCCTCCATCTGTACTTTCAGTGTCCCGGAAACATGGTATTGAAAATGCGGGGCATTACAGCTCTTAGTTTTAACCACCGGCTTAAGCGACTTTGACCATTTCCAGCCGGGTTCAAATACGGCGCGGCCCACTATTGCCCCGCCTATTTTCAACAACTCCAGCCTTCCCCTGTCAAACGTCCTTATTTCATCCGGGGAATTAAAACTTTTTGATTCTAATTTTTCTGATTTCAAGCGTTTTACCATGGCATCAGCTCCTTTGTCGTAAAACAATGTAATCTTACTATAAAAGCATAAAAGGTAAATTGGCTGATTCCACTTTTTATTGATTTAGTTCTACGTGGGTTTTGATGCGGAGTGCGGGGATTTGAGTGAATCCAGGGCCGAAGCCAGTTCTTCCTCGCTTACAAACCCCAGTTCTTTTAAGATTTCCCCGAGAGGCATGCCCCTCTTCCAGTTGATCTTCAAAGCTTCGTCAAGCTGCTCAAGGCTTATGATCTTTTTATTCAATAAGACCTGCCCAAGCGGCTTGTAATCCTCGAAGTTCCTTGTTTTACGCTCGTGGCCTTGCGGTCCGGCTGAAGGATCGCTTTCAGGGGTCCTGCGGTCAGCCATGTATTTACTGTCCGGGATGCTTTTTAAATAACGCTTGATTTCCGTGACCCTGTCGTTTATCTCAAGCATGCTCTTAAATTCCTGTAAATTAGTCCTGTTCACCACAGCTACAGACAAGCTCATAAGGGGGATTTTCCTTATTTTCTTGGTCCTGTCCTTGGCGATGACGAAACGCTGTTTTCTGTCTTCTTCAGAGTAATGGAAAGGGATGATCCTGTCGAAGGTCTCGATAAAATTACCGCATACGTCTTTATATTTATCGGACGTCGTAATGAAGACGAAGTCGTCTCCGCCGATATGTCCGATAGTATCCCCTGGGCTGCCGGAATTCTTTATGGCGGAATAGAGCATATAGGCCGTCTGCATGATCACCCGGTCGCCTTTTAAATAACCGTAGACATCGTTATAATACTTGAAATTGTCTATATCCACGTAGCCGAAAGAAAAAAACGAGCCCTGTTCGATCTTCGCGTTAAGAGAATCTTCGATAGCCCGCGCTCCGGGAAGGCCGGTCAAAGGATTGGTGTAGAAACTGAACTGCGAGCGTTTTATCGCCATTTCGATCCTGATGCGCAGGTCCAGCGGGTCGGGAGGCTTGATAAGATAATCATCCACGCCCTGCCTTATCTCCAAGAGCTGCTGCCTTAACTGGCGTTTGTTTATAATGGTTATTATAGGTATGAACGCGGTGGTAAAATCGTCTTTCAAAAGCTGGCAGATATGCAGCTGCGGTTTTTTAGCGGCCTGCACGTCAACCACGATCACATCCGGAGATATTCTTTTTATGACGTTTATGTCGCCTGCCGGAGTATCCTGAAGGAAAACCTCATACCCCCAGCCGTCAAAACAGAAATTAAGGACGTCTCTTAAGCCCTTATCCGAGGAAATTATCAAAATCCTTTTTATTTTTTCCATGCGATCCGTTAAAGCCGTTTCGAGACTATCTTTATGATTCTATCGTGTAGTATTCCGTTTGAAGCGATATATCCTGTTGATTTATAATTTAGCGGGCCGCCTTTTAAAGCGGAAATCTCACCGCCCGCTTCTTTTATAATACAGGCGCCTCCGGCAAAATCCCACGGTTGGTCATAGAACTCGACAGAAGCGTCTAGTTTACCTTCGGCGATATAGCTTAATGCCCTGGCGGATGAACCAAGCATCCTGATATTAAAAACGTTATCCGCCAGCTCCCCAAGCACCTTTAACATGACTTGCGGCTTGTATCTAATGCTCGAATCAAAAGAAATGGAGCATTCTTTTAACGCCGCCTTGGAGGAAACAGCGATCCTTTTGTTATTCTTATATGCCCCGCCCCCCTTCTCCGCCGCGTACATTTCCCGCTCAGAAGGGATATAGATAACCCCACCTATAAATTCCTCGTTTTTAACTATGCCTATGGAAACACCGAAGATCTTTATATCCCTGACATAATTATGGGTGCCGTCAAGAGGGTCGATTATCCAGATACAGCCTTTATGGCTGCCGTATTTTCCGCCTTCTTCGGCGAAAATCCCGTGGCCGGGGAATTTAGCCAGGATCCTGTCCACGATCATTTTCTCCGCTTCCTTGTCGAGGTTTGTAGCCAGGTTCCTGTCGCCTTTCGATTCGATCTTTTCTATTTTGCCGAAATTATCCAGAAGGAATTCTCCGGCTTCTTTTGCCGCGCGTATCGCCGTATTTATCATCTCGTTCATATTATACATCAAAAAATCAAGCGGTTTGCAATTTTC
>JAQULD010000134.1 GCA_028719045.1 Candidatus Omnitrophota bacterium
GTAAAATGCGCTAAAAAAATAGACCACCTGTTGTTATGGGTGGTCTTATGGCTATCTTTCTTGCGCTAACTGTCATTTTTCTCCCCTTGCCGGCCTCTCAAGGGCCGGGCTTAAAGGTAAATTAAGTATAACATAATAAGTGCGCTTGTCAACAATTTAATTGATTGTGCCTTTAATCGGTGATATCCTTGACCTTGATGGCGAATAGCAGGGCATTATATATAATTATCCTCTTATTCACGCTGTTTAATCTTCTCTTTATAAACAAGGCACTTCATATAGACGACCCATATAGCATTAAATGCGCCAGGGCGATACTGGATTCTCCCGCCCCCACGCATCCCGCCCTATCTACAAATCCGCCGCTATTGGGGTATTATTATGCCCCTATAATCAAGCTATTCGGAGAACGGGAAATATGGCTGCATATTTTTTCCCTCCCATTTTCAATATTAGCCATTATCGCAATGTTCTTTTTATGTAAGCGGTTTTGCAACGGAAGCGTTTTCCCGATTTTATTTCTGTTGTCTACGCCTGCCTTCGTTGTTACCTCTCAGAGCATAATGCTGGATATGCCGGCCCTGGCTCTGTCCCTCTCGGCCCTGGCTCTTTTTATATACGGCATAGATTCTAATAAAGGCATCCCTTTATTGTCCTCCGGTATTTTAGCGGGTGCGGCAATGCTCACCAAATACAGCGGATTCCTGCTGCTGCCGCTCTTTCTTATATATGGGATATTGTACGCCAAAGATAAAAAGATGCTGCTGGCCCTTCTGATCCCCGTAATCATATTTATAATATGGGATATTCATAACCTGGTCAGCTACAGCAGATCATTATCGCTTTTTACGCTGCAATGGGTCTGGAAACGCGCATCGTTCAACGGCCTGCCGCTAAGAATTATTGCCTCCTTAAGTTTTCTCAGCGGCACTTCAATCATTGCTTTCTTCATCGTGCCCTGTATGCTCAGAAAAAAAAGCGGGATAGTGTTGTTTTGCATCTCTTTCTTAAGCGGGACGATACCCTTCCTGCTCCGGGGGATATTTAATGATTATACGCTGCCTGAAAAGACATGCCTGGCCTTCCTTATTGTCGTTTCTACGACAATGATCTTACTGATTACCGAACGGACCCTGGCGTCTTTCGGAAAAGATAAAGATGCGTTCTTTCTGGGTATATGGTTTTTGATTTCGCTGGCGGCGGTAATACTGTTCATATTCGTTGCCGCGCGGTTTGTGCTCGTTATCTTCCCTCCGATGTTTTTGCTCGCCTTCCGAATGATATCCCCGCTGAACAATCCAAGGAAGCGGTTGTTTTCTGCCGCCGCTGCGATAAGTTTTATCCTTGCCGCCATCATAGCCATCGGTGACTATCAATTTGCCGGTGTTTACAGGGAATTCAGCAATGATGTTAAAAAGGGTGCGGTGGACGGGCGAAACAAGGCCTTCTTGTACGCCGGTGATTGGGGCTATAACTACTATGTTATTCAACAAGGTCTTGACCGCATAAAATCAAAAACCCTGAGTTCGTACTCATCCCATGGAAAGATTCCTAAAGCAGGCCTCAAACTTATAGAGGACATGCGGCCGGATGCCTCCCATGGGATAGTCCTCGTTATGCCTGAACAACCTGTCTTGCCTACGGTGGGTTTCGGGCGCAAAGAATTATTCTGGCAAAAGATAGCCGACCTGGGATGGCACAAATCCGAAATTAAACGCGAGGTTTATTTTTCCGGTATTATTTTACACCATACAGGATATAAAACGGGATTTTACAGCCACGACTGGGGGCTCCTGCCTTTTAAGTTTAAACGCAAAGCCGTCCTGGAAGAATTCAGCTTCTATAGACTTATGCCACGCAATGATAATTAATCATCGCGCGCCTTCGCCGTGTAGCGGGATCCTATATTGTTTAATTAAGGCGCAAAAACCCTTTTCAGTAGTATCATGGTCGTCGTTCTTCCACCAAAGAGGCAGATTTCCGGTCTCGGGCACCCCCCACCCCCAGAACATCACCCCTGAAGCCCCGAAAGAAAAAGCGGCGTCTATTACCCTTTTATAATTCTTAAGCCAGTTATTATTGCCCTGCGGCGGGCCGAACATCCTCTGATTTCCTAAATTAATCTCCCCCAAGATCACCGCCTTCTGCATAGATAGAAATTTATTTATACGGAACCTGATTAAATTAAGGTATTTATCAGGGCTCGCCGCTTCTTTAACTGTATAGCGCGAGAAAGGATGAAAATGAAACGATAAAAAGTCAATATCGGGGATATTAAATACATCGTAGTGGGCCCCATCGGAGTCATAGGTCTCGCTGGTCGCTTCAATCCCGACCGTAACAAGATGATTACGGTCTAATCTCTTAATAAAGCCGGATATCGCTCTCAGCCAATCGCGAAAAACAGAATAATCAAAATATGGCGCTTGAGGCTCATTAGCGATATCCCAGGCAAGGATAGTGGGGTCATTGCGGTATACGCGGCCGTTGATCGTATTTTTATGCATTAAAATACGCCTGATATGATTTTTAAAAAGCTTGGTGCCGCCCTGGCTGGCGGCATTACAATGGGGAACAGCGGTGAAATATGCCTTTTCTGTCTTACCCCAGTCTCCCGGACAACAATCAGTCAGAGTCACTATAACATATAACCCGTTCCTGGCGGCGATATCCAGCACTCGGTCGTATTCTCTCATCGTCCCATAACCCCAGGGTCTTCGGCCCAGCCATAAATAGATCCTGATTACGGAGATCCCGTTTTCTTTCGCCGACCTGATCGCCTCCTCTATATTCAGTCCATAATTATCGTAAAAACCGAAATATACCGTATTGGCTCCGATGAAACGAAATGGCTGATCATCTATCGTAAAGCCGCCCCGGCTTATCTCTATCCACGGCAATTCTCGCTCAACCAGCGTGACATTATCTATATTGCCTTTGATTAATTTGTAAATATATGCTTCCTTGCCGTGGGATTGAAAACGCCTTACTAATCTGGTCTCTACCCTGGCTATAATGGACTCGTATAGTTTAGAATTTGGCCCGCCGCTCTGGGGAGAGTAAAGAATAAGATCTGCCTTATTATAATCCTGGAGCGTGTTGATGACATTAAGCGGTTTGGATACATAACCGAGCAGTGGAAAAGACATTTCAAGTGACTGCGGCCACACGGCAAGGATGGCATCGTTGCCGTAATTATCTTCCAGGAAGCGCATGGCTTGCTTATCCGCATAAACCAGATCCAGATAATTCATCTTGGCGCCTATAAGCGCTCCGTGGGAAAGATCTGTCCTGCCTGTATACCAGGACGAAACAAAGGCCGCGGCCACCGTTGCCGCCAATAATGACTGCCATGCATACCTGCGGATCCATAAATGGTAAATGATGGTTAAGGATGATACAAAGATTACCGGATAGAGAAAAAGCAGATACCAGGGTACATCGCTGCGTATAACGGCAAAAAACAATAAGAAACCGGCGATAAATACCGCGAAAAACTTAAGCGCGCCCCATTGTCGCGGCTTTAAACGGACCCGCGGGTTAAAACAAATGGCTGCCGATGAAAAAGAAACCAGGAGCCACTTAAAATCATCCAGGAATAATGCTTTGCTGCGCTGAATCAACCGAGAGATAATCATGCTGAAATTTAAATCTACATAGCCAATGTGCATTTTAGGGATAAAGCTGCCAAACCGTATCTTATAAAGACACGCCCAGGCTGCGTATAACAATACCGGGGACAGAGCAAATAACAAAATCTTTATCCTTTGGTTTTTATCGTATCTACTAAAGAAATGCGCGGAACAAAGCGCGATCAACGCTATCGCTGAGGCCTTTGTCAATACAGCGCAAGCGGCGGCGAATAGATAACCCCTCAATCTGCCCCGCACCGTATAATAAACCGCCATGGTAGAAAATGCCGTAAAGAATACGTCCCTTGTGAGCATGGCCGATTGAGTGAAAAATAAAGGTGACGCGAGAAGAAGCAGCGATGAATAAATGCCCACCGTCCTATCGGCTATATAGCACCCTAATTTATAGGTGAACCAGAGTGTAATAAATGAAAAAAGGAGGGAAACAATATGCCCAACCCAAAGGGAGGAGCCGAAGACCTTAAAGAATGATCCTATAATAAGCGCCGGCAGGGCCGGATGCCTGAAATCTGCC
>JAQULD010000135.1 GCA_028719045.1 Candidatus Omnitrophota bacterium
AAAAGCCGAAACAGGAAAAAGCGGAGGATAAACAGCCGGTAGCCGCTTAGCCGCAGGTGTTGTTCTTGCCTTTTTTCTTGGCTTCGTAAAGGGCTTTGTCGGAATAGGCGATCAGTTCCGCGGCGTTGGAGCTGTCCTGGGGATAAGCCGCAAGGCCGATGCTTACGGTAAGAATTTTCTTCGGCAGGAGTTCTTCGTGGATAAAGTTATGTTTCGCGATGTTTTCTCTTAGCCGTTCCGCGATCAAGAACGCTTCTTTTTTATCAGTTTTCGGCAGGATGACCGTGAATTCCTCTCCGCCGTACCTGCAGACATAATCCATCTTCCTTGACTGGTTCCTCAGCAAATTGGCCAGTTCCTTCAAGATCATATCTCCCGCTTGGTGGCCGAGCGAATCGTTATATATTTTAAAATCGTCTATATCCAGCGTCACCAGGCTTAAAACCCCCGAGATGGCTTTTGTCTTTTCCAGTTCTACTCCCAGAATATAATGGAAGTAGCCGTGGTTCCAGAGGTCAGTGAGCGAATCTGTATGCGCGCGGATAACCGCTTTTTCATAAAGCTGCGAGTCTTCCACGGCCAGGCCCGCCTGGTTAGAAAGCATGATAAGCATGCGCAGGTCGTCTTTGCTGATAGGTTTTTTCGTAATAAAATTATCGGCCAGAATTATGCCGTTCACCTTGTCTTTCGCTTTTAAAGGGACCGCGACCACCTCTTCGGCGTTAAGCATTTGAATGATGGGGTCCTGCCTGTAATTCTGGATAGTTTCCCTGGTCAGGTGCAGAGGCATCCCTTCAAGCGCGGCCAGCGCCAAAAGCCGTTCTTTATGTTCATGCAAAGAATATCTTAGCTGCTGGACCTGCCGGTTAAAGCCGGTTTCCTGTATGGAATGATGCAGCTTGTAGGCGTTAATCAGGTCGTCCAGGTCCATTTTTTCCTGTTCGATATAATTCCAGACCCGGTTAGCTTCTTCGCCGCTTTCCGGGCCTATCGCCACTTTCCCTTCAATAAGCCCTTCTTTTTCATTAACCAAAAACAGTATGGCGCGGTTAAAGCCTAATCCGATATGCGCGGTAACTCCGGTAAGGATGATGTAGAGGATTTCGTCAAGTTTAAGGGTGGTACGCATGGCGTTGGAAATCTCATAAAGAATCGCGAGCTCTGTTTTTGTGCGTTCCAGTTCCTGTTTGATTTTGGCGAGGTCTTCCATAGACTTAGAATTTAACATATTTTCCTTAATGTGTCAATCCTCTAGCTGGCTTGTCAAATCTAAAGACTTGAATTCTTTACCTCGAGTAGTATAATAAATACAATAAAAGCTGTCTTTATCTCAAAGTCGCTTTCTCTAAAAAAGAAGTTCCTCTTATAAAGTTTTCAAGTTTCAATCCTGATATCCGGTATACATAATTAAAGTTTTTTATTCTATGCGGCGGGGAGTACGATGAAAATAGGGAATAGAATAAAAAAATTACGCCTCCAGCAAAGAGTGACCCTGGAAGGACTGTCAAAAAAGACGGGCCTGACCACGAGTTTCCTTTCTCAATTGGAAAGGGACCTTAGTTCACCTTCAGTCAGTTCCTTGGAGAAAATAGCCGGCGCTTTAAACGTGAAGGTGGGTTATTTCTTTGAGAAGGAAGAAGGTGATGGATTAATTTTTGTTAAAAAAGGCATGGGCAAGAAAGTCAGCGGCAGCAGGATTTCTTGTGAAACTTTAGCTTCGGGATTCTTGAATATAAAGATGCGGCCGCAGCTATTTACGCTAAAGCCGAAAGCGGAATTAAAAGATGAGCTGTCCCGCTTTGAAGGAGAAGAATTCGGGATGGTGCTTAAAGGCAGAATTGAGTTTCTTTATGATAAACAGAAATTAACCTTTGAAGAAGGGGATAGTATTTATTGCGCTTATACCCAAAAGCCTCAAAAGATAAGGAATATCGGCCAGGCAGAGGCTAAACTGCTTTGGATCGTTTTTGTTTCAGCTTAATATTTTAGGCGGAACCCGTTTTAAATAAATAGGTTGCCTATTTTTTTTTGTGAGGTATAATAAAAACAATAAGTAACGGATAAAAACCGCTATTAAGAGGAAGATGGAAGAAAAACTTCTTACTATTGATGAGGTAACGGTTTACCTCAAAATACCCAAGAGCACCCTTTACAAACTCTGCGAAAATAACCAGATCCCTTCAGTAAAAATCGGCAAACAACTGCGCTTCCGCAAATCCAGTTTGGACCGTTGGCTTAACGAAAAAGAAAATAAATCCGGCGTCTTTCAGGAAGTTACCTCTCCTGATCCGGCCATCCGGGACAAAACCGTGTCTCCCAACCCTAAAGCGGTATTGCTTATAGATGACGATCTCCTGGTCTTAAAGACCCTGGCCCGTTTCTTGAAAAATCAGGGTTACCAGGTGGAGTTGGCGGGAAGCGGGGAAGAGGCGTTGGAAAAAGCGTGCCGGCAGGAATTTTCCCTGGTGATCGCGGATGTCCGTATGCCGGGGATAAACGGAATTGAGACCATAAAGAGGCTGCGCCAGATAAACCGGAAAGAAGCGTCAGAGATAATCATTACCGGTTATATGGATACACAGGCGGAAAAAGCGGCTTCTTCCTTGGGTATAACAGATTATCTCTACAAGCCTTTTGAGATAAGTGAATTCCTTGAAACGGTAAAAAAGAAAAATACTATTTTGAATTAGAGCTGGTACTTAATTTTAGCGAGGTCTAAAGGGAAGGGAACCAGTTATGGGAGAAGATAAGCCTCTTAGGCAGGAGAGAAGAAAATCCCCCCGTTTTAAAGACAATTTCCTTATTCTTGAAAATTTCGATTGTAAGCCAACCGGCGGATTCAAGGCTCTTGCCAGAAATATAAGCGCCGGCGGGTTAATGTTCGAAACAGAAAAAGAAATCCCCCTGCACAGCGAGTTGAAACTGGAGATCTATCAAGCACAGGATCACGATAAAAAAATCATCTTTTCCATACCTGTTAAGGCAAAAGTGGTCTGGAAGAGAAAAATAGATAAACAGGATTTCGAAAAAGGGGAGAACAAATACCGGGTCGCGTTGGAATTCCTGGAGATCGCGGAAGGTGACAGAAAGATGATCTCCAGATACGCGGGCGCCGGCCCTTAAAAACGCCTTCGCGGGAAGGGATTTTTTTTATCCACTTATTAAAGTGGCACTTAATAAAATATAAGCTGTACTTAGAATTATCGCCATGGGAGCCTCTTCAATGACAGGGCAATATCCGTTTCCCGAGACCTTCTTGTTCAGGATTATCACTTCAATTCCGGCAAGCCTCCGTTTCAAAAGCGCTTTCCTTAATAAAGCAGTGCCGACAAAAATAAAAAATATTCTGGTTTTTTCCGGCTGCATCAGAAAGGGGGAATTGTAAATATGGAGAGGAGAGGGGCCCAAAGGTGCGAGATTACATTCCCGGTGGAAGTTAAAACCCGGGATCTGTCTCAAGGCGCCGATTCACTGAGAACTATAGGCAATACGGTTAATGTGAGCGCAAGCGGATTGAGCCTCATAACTTGCGAAGCCCTGGGGCCGCTTACCGATATATACATAAATCTCCCCCCCTGTTATTCCGAAGACCCGAAAAAAGCAAAAGGCATAGACGCTAAAGCAAAACAGGTGTGGTCGCGCCCCATACCCAGCAAAGGTAAGTTCCAATACGGCCTAAAGTTTGTGAACATAGAAAAAAGGAACAGCGCTATTCTTAAGGACATTATAAATTATGAACTTGAGAAATCTTCGCAAAAAGTATTTTTGACCACAAGGCCCGAGATCGATATCCACCGGGAACCGCATTCCTGTAATATGTACGCGATAGACCTGACGATAGGATGTGAAAGCGGGTGCAGGTATTGCCATTTTTCCAAATTCCAGGAAAAGGAATGGTCTAAAAAATATCCGCTTTGCAAAGATTTTCCTATCCCCGTAGACATCTCTTCCATCTACAAGATGAAAGAATTTCCCGTCACGGTAGTTTATTTAAGCCCTTCCAGCGACGCTTTCGCGCCTAAAGCCAAAGACCTTACGCATGAATTATTGAG
>JAQULD010000136.1 GCA_028719045.1 Candidatus Omnitrophota bacterium
GCCTCAGGAGACCCTTTTGCCGCAATAATATAATTCTGTTTATCCGGGGATTCCCAAACATGGGATAACGCAAGCAGTTGTTTCGATAAAGTATATTCCTTGACCAGTTTCCAGTTTTTATGGATATGCTCCGTGCCTGAAAGATAATCCTCCCCTACGCGCTTTACCTCTTTTTCTACGGGGTCAAAAGGGTCTTTCTGGCTGGCCAATATAGCGTATTCCACCAGGTCATGCACAGCTTCCGGCAAAGACGCCTTGTCTCCGGCTTTGATTTCACACCATAAGCCTTTCACGCACAGGACGGTCAATTTAAGCATGTTCATTGTAAGGGTGCCTGTTTTATCCGTGCACAAAACCGTTGTCGCGCCCAGGGTTTCGATTGCGCTGGTGCGCCGGGTTAAAACCTGGCTTTTAGAGATCCGCCACGCCCCCAAAGTGAGAAATATTATTAATACTACAGGAAATTCCTCAGGAAGCATCGCCATGCTCAATGTTAATCCGGAAAGTATGCCGTTTAACCAGTGACCGCGGGTAAAACCATAAACCAGGACAATGAGCGAACAAAGCAGTATGCCGGCGATGGAAAAATTACGCACTATTTTGGTTGTTTCTTTTTGCAACAGGGTACTTTCTTCCCGTATCCCCTGCAGCGCCTTACCGATCTTTCCCATTTCGGTATTTATTCCTATGCATAAAACCCTGGCCAGTCCGTGTCCTTGAACTACAAGCGTGCCGGAATACACAAAAGGAAGGTCGTCACCACCCGGGCGTTTAACCTCTTCTTTTCCATCCCATTCCGCCTTACGGACAGGAATGGACTCTCCGGTAAGCAGGGATTCGTCCACAGAAAGGTTTGAACTTGATAAGACCACCGCGTCCGCGGGAACACGGTCCCCTTCCCGCAGCACTACAATATCTTCGCGTACGACCTCGCGGCCGGAGACTCTGCGTTCTTTCCCTTCGCGTATTACCAGCGCCCGGGGGCTGGAAAGGTCACGCAGGGCTTCCAGCGCCCTTTCGGTCTTGCGTTCCTGGTAAAAAGTTATTCCTATCACCACAAACACAAACATAAGCAGCATAACAGCGTCTTTCTTCTCGCCCAGGAAAAAATAAATAAGGCCGCTCGCGATGAGCAAAAGCAGCATCGGCTCACGCAGGATGTTAAAAAGAATAACAATAAAGTTCTTTTTTTTCTGGTGAGGAAGCTCGTTAGGGCCCTCGTTTTTTATCCTTAGAAACGCTTCGTTTTCAGAAAGCCCCTGAATGTCTTTAATTTCCAGAATATTGTTCATTTTAATAGTGATCTTGGGATTTATACAGGCAACTTGGTTGTGAATGTAGAGCCTTTTCCGGGCCCTTCAGACTCCGCGTAAATGCTGCCGCCGTGGGCTTCGACCATCATTTTGCAAAAAGTGAGCCCCAAACCGTGGCCTGTCCTTATTTTTTGCTCTTCAACCTGGACAAACTTATCGAAAATCCTGTTTAAATATTCCTTAGGGATACCCCTGCCGGTATCCTTAACCCGTATGTAAATACTGTTTTCTTCAGGTTTTTGAAAAATACTTAAAACAACGGAGCCTTTGGAAGGAGTGAATTTTAAGGAATTGTTTATTAAATTGACTATAACCCGCCTTATTATGTCTTTATCCGCCGATACAGGTGGCAGGCCGGCCGGAACCTCAAAAGATAAATTTTTATCCGCCCCAAAAGCCACGGTTTTCATCTGTTCAAAAACCTGCCTGGCCACATCCTGCAACAGGAAAGTTTCTATATTTAATTTTATCCTGCCTTCCTCCAATTTGTTTATATCCAAAAGGTCGCTTATCAATCTTTGTAGGTCTTGAATTGATAAAAAAGCCGCCTGGAAGTCGTTTTTCTGCCCTTCTTTAAAATTCGCCCCGGATTTTAATTCAAACAACTGCAGCGCACCGGATATAACCGCCAGGGGATTGCTTAAATCGTGGATAATCATATGGGTCAAGGCGTCTTTCAAAGTCTCAAGCTCCTTTAATTTCTTATAACTATCCTCCAACTCTTCCTTCTGCCTTTTTATTTCTTTCAAAAATTTCTTTATCGTTATAAGTATATAGATAAATACGCAGCAGAAAGAAAATTTCAGGATAAGGTCCCAATAGGGCACAATCGGATGCGTATAAGAGGCTGAGGACTTAATGTCATCGAACAGCCACATCGCAAAGCTTTCGATTAAAATAACGCCTCCGGCAATCAAATTCAAAAACCATACGGCAAGAAAAATCGGTATCAGGTAAAATATAAGGAATGACAGGTAAGGATCTGTCCTATAGTCGACAAACCCTATAATAAAAACCAGCAAAGACAAAAAAAGGATTATTATGATCTCTTTAATAATCCTTAAAACGCCTCTTCTGCTATTGTCTAAAAGGTAATCGTTTTTTAACACTGGAAAACTTAAGAATTACCGGCAAATACCCTAAAAACACAGCCGGGCTAACTTCCTAAACCCAGAAGATACAATACATTATAAAGATTATGCTTTTATTGTCAACGAGTTATTCCGCACCACGGTGTTTCTTATATCCGCCCGTTTTTCCCCTGCTTTTAAAGCCGGGTCTTTGCGGCCGCTCGTTTCTTTTTTGCCAGGGTTTTGCCTCACCCTCTCTTTTCTGCCAGGGCTTTGCTCCACCGCGAGCTTCTCTCCAGGGCTTTGCTTCACCCTCTCTCTTCTGCCAGGGCTTTGCTCCACCACGAGCTTCTCTCCAGGGCTTTGCTTCACCCTCTCTCTTCTGCCAGGGCTTTGGCCTGCTTGTTTTCTTCTGCCAGCGGGCAGGACCCTCTTGTTTTTCTCGCCTGGGAAAAACTTTCCTTTCCCTTCCTAACGCATCCGGCCGCTTCGTAACGCTGTGAAAACTTTGCTCTTCTTTATGTTTTACGCTTTCTATTTCTATTTCAGGTTCAGGCTTAGGACGCACGGGGCTTACTTTAAGAGGCCGCCCCATGAATTCTTTACCGGCTAAAGCCGCTATCGCCGATTGCGCCTGCATATCATCAGGCATTTCCAAAAAGCCAAAACCACGGGATTTTATCCCTTTCTTACCCATCACGATCACGCAAGAAGCAACACTGCCGAAACCTTCAAAAAGCTTTTTTACATCTTCTTCCTTGGCGGAAAACGACAAATTACCGACAAAAATATTCATTTATTCTCCTCGAGATCAATGGCCCTTATTTATGGCCTAACCTATCTCATTTTTTTGGGAATGGTAAAATAGAATTTTGCCCCTTCCCCCATCTCCGATTTCACCCAAATTGCCCCGCCGTGACGTTCGACGATTTTCTTGCATACCGCAAGGCCTATGCCGGTTCCGGGGTATTTTTTCCTGGTATGCAGGCGCTGAAACATCTCAAAGATACGCTCAGCGCTCTGCGGCGGTATTCCGATACCGTTGTCACTCACGCAAAAAACCCATTCCGTAAATTTATCTTCCACCGAAATATGCACGCGCGGCTGCTGCTCCGTGTGGAATTTTATTCCGTTTCCAACCAGATTTTGGAACAAAAGCTCTATTTGCGAATTATCCGCGTTTATTACAGGCAGCAAATCAGAAGTTACTTCCGCGTTATTTTCCTTTATCATCACCTGGAGGTTCCTTAAAACCCTTTTTATAGTGGCATTGCAATCAACGCTCCGGAATTCTTCCGCCTGCGTGCCCACGCGCGAATAGGTCAATAACCCGTTTATGAGCGCCTGCATCCAGTTTACGCCGTCTACGGCATAAGCGATAAATTCAGTTGCTTGCGCGTCAAGCTTATCTTTATAACGCTGTTCCAAAAGCTGGACATAACTCATCACGGTGCGCAAAGGTTCCTGCAGGTCATGGGAAGCTATATACGCGAAGCGCTCGAGATCGGCGTTGGAACGAAGCAATTCTTTGGTCTGTAAAGCCAAGGCGTCTTCCGCTTCTTTACGCTGACGGATGTTTTCCTGCAATTCCCTGATCTTACCTTCAAGTTCCGCC
>JAQULD010000137.1 GCA_028719045.1 Candidatus Omnitrophota bacterium
GGAACCAGGATACTTTTGATTTCCTGGTTTTGAACCGGCAGGACCCTGTAATAGGGGCGCTGGCGAAAGAGGCTAAATCAAAGGTGGTTTATTTTCAGGAAACCGGGGACATGAACCCGAACCAGGCGGCGGTTTTAGCGGTGGGTTCGATACTGGGCATAGGCAAAGAATTGGTTTTTAAAGTATTCAGCGAATTTAAAGGCGTAGAGCACCGCCTGGAAAAAGTCGCCGAGATAAATAAGGTTAAATTCATCAACGATTCCAAAGCTACCACAGCGGAGTCGGCTTTATGGGCCTTAAAAAATATTTCTTGCCCGGTGATCCTTATCGCGGGGGGCAGGCACAAGGGAATAGATTACCGGGTAATACTTGATGCCGCCAAACTCAAGGTGAAAAAAGCCATCCTGATCGGAGAGGCCAGGCAGATAATCAAAGATGCGCTCGCGGGCGCTTTGCCTGTTGAAGAGGCGGATAGCCTGCAAGAAGCGGTAAACAAGGCGTTTAAAAGCGCTCTCCCCGGAGACTGCGTGTTGCTTTCGCCCATGTGCTCGAGTTTCGATATGTTCACCGATTATGAAGATCGCGGTAGAATATTTAAAAAAATAGTCAATGACCTTGCCAAGGCAATAAGTTAAGAATATGCGTGTTATCAGAATAAACCTGTTCGTCACCACGATAATCCTCATCTGTATCGGTATCGTGATGATCTACAGCTCTTCCTGTATTTACGCCTGGGAGAGGTATCACGACGGCTTCTTCTTCCTGAAACGGCACCTTATCTTTCTTTTTATCGGCTTGATATTCACCTTCCTGGCGATGAGCGTCGATTACAGGAAATTTCGCAGGTTCGCCAAACCCCTTTTGATAGTGGCGCTCGCCCTGCTTGTCCTTGTGCTTGTCCCTCATCTCGGCAGGGAGGTTTCAGGCGCGCGCAGGTGGTTCAGGTTCAAATTCATAAGCTTTCAGCCTTCGGAGCTGGCCAATTTAGCGATCATTATATACGTATCGGATTTCTTAGTGCGTAAAAGAGAGGTCCTTAGGTCGTTTTTTCGCGGGTTCATGCCTACAATGATGGTCCTGGGGTTTGCCGCTCTTCTTATACTCATTCAGCCCGACCTCGGGACGACCATAGCCATCACGGTCGTGGTTTTCGTAATGCTGTTTGTCGCGGGCGTGCGGGCATCGCATCTTTTATACGTGGTCCTGGCCGCCCTGCCCATGCTTTATATCCTGGTATTCAGCGTCCCTTACAGGAGAATGCGCATCATGGCGTTCCTGAACCCCTGGGCAGACCCCAAAGGAAGCGGTTTTCAGATCATCCAGTCGCAGGTGGCCCTGGGCTCCGGAGGTTTGTTCGGGGTAGGCCTCGGCCATTCCAAACAAAAGCTCTTTTTTCTTCCCGCGGCCCACACCGACTTTATTTTTTCCATCATCGGAGAAGAACTGGGGCTGATCGGCACAATAGGCGTGATAATTTTGTTCATCATCTTTATCCACCAGGGACTGAAGATCATCAAGAACGCTCCTGACCGGTTCGGGTATTTTTTAAGCCTCGGGCTTGTCCTTATGATATCTTTTAAAGCGATAATCAATATCGGAGTTTCCTGCGGGGTGCTGCCTACCAAAGGTTTGCCGCTTCCTTTCATAAGTTACGGGGGCTCTTCTTTTATTTTCGATATGATAAGTTTCGGCATTCTTATGAATGTGGCGCGGGCGGGAGAATACCCATGAGGATATTAGCCGTTGCCGGAGCCAGTGGCGGCCACATATTCCCCGCTGTAAGTTTCCTGGAGGCAGTAAAGGACAAGAGCAGGGAGATAGACACTCTTCTGGTCTTACCCAGAAAAAGCATAGAAAAACAACTCGATCTTCCCGGTTGTATTGTCAGCTATATTTCAATCTCTGCCCTTTCCTTAAGATTTAATTTTAAAAATATAATGGCATTTTCCGGGTTCCTGTTGGGCGCTTTGCAAAGCTTGTTCCTGCTGCTTAAATTCCGCCCGAACGTCGTGGTGGGGTTCGGCAGCATAGCGAGCGTGCCGATGGTATTTTTTGCCAGGTGTTTGGGTATAAAGACCGTTTTGCATGAGCAGAATGTGATCCCCGGCAGAGCCAACAGGTTTCTGGCAAGATTCGCGGACAGGATCGCGGTTTCATTTGATGATACGAGGAAATATTTAAAAAGTTACGCGGATAAGATCGTCTTAACGGGAAACCCTGTGCGCAAAGGCCTTAAGAAAATAGAAAAAAAAGAGGCGCTGGGATTTTTTGAATTTTCCGCGGACAAGTTCACAGTCCTCGTTATGGGCGGCAGCCAGGGGAGCCTTAGCATAAACAAAGCCTTTTTGAAAGCCGTTTCCGGGATGCGGGCCAAAGACAGGCTCCAGGTGATCCATCTCTGCGGCGTTAATGATTTTGAATCTGTAGGCAAAAGCTATAAGGAGCTCAAAGTCAATGTCCGGCTTTTCGGTTTTTTGAAATCCATGGAATACGCCTATAGCGCCTGCGACCTGGCGGTATCCAGGGCGGGCGCGGTTACCCTTTCCGAGCTTATGTTTTTAAGCGTACCCGCGGTGGTCATCCCGTATCCGCTGGCGTATAATCACCAGGCAAAGAACGCCGAGATACTCAAGAACGCGGGCTGCGCGGTTATAATTGAAGACGGGGAGCTGGGCACGGGCATATTGCAGAATACCCTTGAAGAAATCATGGAAGATCCCCGTAAGATCGAAGAGATGCGCCGCGGCTTCGAAAGGATGCCGCCTGCTAAAGCGGATAAATTACTGGCAAATAACGTATTGGGGCTGGCGTTAAATTAAGATGGAAAACAAACACTATCATTTCATCGGCATAGGCGGCATAGGCATGAGCGGGATCGCGAAATTGCTTTTGCGGCGGGGCGCCGAGGTGAGCGGCTCAGACGCTAAAGAAAGCAAGGCCACTCAAGAGCTAAAAGACGCCGGGGCCCGGATATTCATAGGCCATAAAAACGGGAATGTCCTTGGCGCGGATGTGGTCGTTTATTCTTCCGCGATCAAGGAAGATAACCCCGAGATGGTGGAGGCAAAGAAGTCCAATATCACTTTGATAAAACGCGCCCAGGCGCTGGCCGGGCTTATGAAGGATAAGACCGTTATCACGATCACCGGCAGCCACGGCAAGACCACTACTTCTTCGCTTGTTTCTTACCTTTTGATGGAAGCGGGGTTGTCTCCGAGTATCGCGGTGGGCGGGATCTTTAAAAATATAAACAGCAACGCGTTTTTCGGGGAGGGCAAATTTTTTGTCGCCGAAGCCGACGAATCCGACGGTTCGTTCTTATATTACGACCCGTTTTATTCCATAATCACCAATATAGACCATGAGCACCTGGATTATTATAAGGATTTCCGGAATTTAACGGCTGCCTTTAAAGAATTCATAGAAAAAACCGACAAAGCCGGGTGCGTTTTTTCTTCAAGCGACGATCGCCAGTTAAGCGAAATACTGCTGGGGTATAAAGGCAGGAAGATACTGTTCGGGCTGGATAACCCGGCGGACATTTATCCCGCTAACATAGAGTTAAAAGAGCTTACCTCCGAATTTGACTGTTTTTATAAAGATAAATTTATCGGCAGGTTTTACCTGGCTTTGGGCGGAAGGCATAATATCTCTAACGCCCTTTCGGTGATCGCCCTGGGGCTTGAACTTGGTATAGGCCTTGAGGTCATAAAGCGTACCCTGGCAAATTATAAGGGCTCCGGCAGGCGCCTTGAGTTTAAACTGCGGGATCCTGATTACACAGTGATAGACGACTACGCGCACCATCCTACCGAGATAAAGGCTACTTTATCCGCGGTAAAGGCGCTTCGGTTTAAACGCTCCATCGCGGTATTTCAACCCCACCGCTACA
>JAQULD010000138.1 GCA_028719045.1 Candidatus Omnitrophota bacterium
TCTTATCGGTCTCCAAAATTCCCACATACATAAATCGTTCCCCCTTAACGAAAGAAGTGACCTCTTCGGTAAGGTTAGCGTCTGGTTTCCATCCCATATCCAACAAGGCATCTTTATAAAAAGCCAGTATCTCCTCCTTAGGCATATTAGAACGAAGATGGCTGCCGCTTGCTACTATATGATTTATCTCCACCGGTTTATCCTTGACAATGTAAATTGCATCGGGCGGCTGAGGTATCTGCCATAAATCCGGCTCCATAGCGCTTAAGTAAGAAACGCAACTCACTAAAATAAAAATTGCTAATATTAAACTTTTCATTTTCGTCATTTTCATTTTAATTTTGCAGTTGAAAATCATACCCCGACCATACGCTCCCCCTAATCCTTACTTTTGTATTATGCTCCAAATCTACATCACGGCCATAAAAAGGCAGCGACGTAAAGGGTACCTTTTTTTGTATATTAAGACCCCAGTTTTGCGAACCGAAACTCACCCGTCTTATCCAAGCATAGGGATGAGGAATAAAACCGGGCGCCGGAACGCAAGGATCAAGCTTGGCGCAATAAAGGAAAAAAATCAGCATAAACTGAGGGTCTACAGAAACGTCGGAAGGAAAAGATGATAACTGAGCTCGCACATACGAGTCGAATTCATTCCCCTGCCTTGAGGCATCGGTATCCAGCCTCGGAGGATCAACTATGCTTATGACCCCGGGATAAGCGAGAAAACCGTCTACGCCATCATGGCCTAATTTTTTGTTAAAGATATAAGAAAAATGGTCCTGTTTATACCAAGGCTCGCTACCCAACATGGTATCGTAAGGAAACTCTTTTCTTTTTAACTTGCGATACTCGCAGGTAAAATGCGAATCCCTCTTTAAATATTTGTCATAATTTATGAATATAATCGGATCTCTCGGCGACCATCCGCTGCCTCCTCTTGATATTTCACCGAGATAATTCTCGGCGGTCACATTAGCAGGATCACAAGTATCCACCGGGAGGCCGGGGTATTCCGGGTATCCAGCGTTACCCGCAAACCATATAAACGGTTTAGGTTCGTCAATTAACGCCCCACCGAAAGTCCCGTCGTATACGGAAGTCCTTAAATCCTTGGCCATGTTCTTAGCGACGTCTTTTGCCTGATTAAGCAGCGCCATATTTTGCTCAATACCGATCAATCCCCAACCCGTAGCAGCAGCGTATCCCTGCCATTTGGTAGGAAATATGCCAACGGCTAGCATGGCTGTCTGCAGCTGGATATAATTCAAAAGCATTCTTGTATGAGACATCCTGATCTGGTTTAGCCCGCGGCAAAAGGCTGACGCCCCTGATATCATCGCCGCATCAGCGATATTAGCCATTCTTAAGCGGATAAAACCGGTCTCTCCGATAATCATGGTTCCGGCTATAGCAAGTATCAATACGGCAACCACCAGTATCATGAAGGGCACAACCTGCCCGGATGAATGCTTTTTATCCCTCTTTTTATAACATCCAATTAACATCCGTCACCTCATAAAGTATCCAGATATTGCCCTTGGCAAACTCAAGATAATCGTTACGTATCTCTACGTCTTCATCCCAATTTTTCAAGCTGGCCTCAAGATCGCTATCAGCGCGCTGCGCCACATTATACAAAATAGTTTCTTTTTGAAGAAGCGGATCATTAAGCAACGCTTCGGACAATAATTTTATATCCCCCACGTTTGATTTACTGCTCAAATCTCCCTGCATACGTAGATATAATGTCTTTATAGAATTCGCCAAAGAATTGGCGAGCACTCCTCCTATATTGCCCACATTAGTCTGGTCGCTATAATTTTTCAGGAGAGCGGCGTCATTGTGCGCGTCAGTTAAATCGCTAAATCTTACAGCTGGTTCATTCCATCTTGTTATCGCATCACCCAGCTTCTCATCGAGATCATTAGCTGCTGCTTTTATCCCCCCTCCGATACTGCTTATTTCCGGAGACGCGGCTATCTGAGAAGAAAGGGCCTTTGCATCTTGAACGGATGAATAAGGGATTTGGGCGACATCGCCTTTTAGAATATTATAAACTCCGTTTATTTCATTCACCAACTCGGGGCTAAGCCTAACTACATTTGTTACCAAACCGACATTTTCATATAATTCTTTTAGCCTCTTATTTGATTCGGCGTATCTAGTCAATCTCCAATCTGGATCGTCATAATTATTCTTTATATATAGCAAATAATAATCATAAAGCCCCCTCCCTGTATTTATACGCGTATTGGGCGGGATAGGAGCCGGCTCGTCAGGAGGCTCTGTTCCGTAAATCATTATATGTAAGCCTTTTTTTGCCCCGGAAACCCAGTTACCGTTCTTATCGTAAAAACCTTCAAGGCTATTTATGGTATCTTGTATGTTTTGACGGTTATAATCATGCTCGCTTTGTATTGCAGCTAGTTGTCTAGCCAGTTCATCCGGGCTTAAGGGCGGAGAAAAAAGGTTATAGTTTGCAGGGGTTGGATTAGGGTCAAAAGGCCCAGGGACAAGCGGGCTATTTAATACAGCCTTGAATTTTTCAATCGCGGTAACAAAGCTATCGTAAGCGTTCAGGCGAGGGTTATCGTCTGCGTCAGGATTACCGCCTACTTCATTAGCCCCTTCACCCATCAAATTGACTATTGCATTCACGGTTTTTCTCGGCACCAAAGGACCGTCATTCCAATCTCCGTTCCAATAAACAGTCTGATTAAGGTTATAAGCCTGGGTCACCCTATAAGGTATTATCACGTTTAATATACCGTCCTGCCTGTCTAAAAGCAACTCCGCTTCCACTATGCGATGGTCGTCAAAATAGGCAGGATTTATATCTTCTCCCGGGGTCATAACCAATCCCTGATCCGGGAAATACTTCAGGAATGTCTTTGGTTCCGCTAAAGACATCATGCCGCCTGTAGTGTTAACGGTCATAGCCGAAAGCCTGGCAGGATTATTTACTGCGTCTAAGCGCGTCTTACGATAAAGGTCGATGCGATGCAATTGATTAAGATTAAGGTTAGAAAACCACCCTACAGCGGCTATAGCCAGTATAACTAAGGCGAGAAAGACTATGACCGTCTCTAAAAGCACCTGTCCGGATTGATTAGTGTGGCGCATGCGTGGTATCAACATCTTTCGTTCTCCGCACAGTTTCTTCTAACATCAAAGACGTGTTCATAGGAATTGTCCCCGCATCTATCTGGATGTCCTTAATCTTTCCCTCCCAATCGTCTTTGATATAGTTCTCCGCTATCGTAGACGGACCTTCGAATAAAATAGCCGTAGGAATCTGATCCCGGCTTTCAAGAGTTTTAACTACTTTTTTGTACTGATTATTTTCTGTAATATTAGTCCATGAATTAGAATCTATGATTTTTCTGGTTACGCTGGGCGAAAGGCTCTGAGGATCTATCTGATTTACCGCTGTACTAGTCCATCTCCATTCGGGGGCTTCGGTATCATCCGTAGTATTCATAATGATTTTGGTGGGAGGAATCTCAAAGAAATACTGGTTTTCTATCATTGCGTCGTTAACCTGCACCAATTGGCGGCTGGGGGTGTCTAACGGAGCGGTTTCATTGGCAACATACATTAAATTGGGATTATACTCTACTATACTTGTTGCCATAAGGCGCTGGCGGTTAAGCCCGAGAAAAAATGAAGGAGCGATTATATCCCTGATTACCGTAAGGCTTATCCCTCTTTGCTCTTTTTCGCTTAACTGAAGCGCCTTTCTAAAAGAATACATTTCAAGCGCCTGGCGGCAATTATAAAGATACCCCTGCGAGATCAAATAACTCAAGACCATAAGCAGCACCGCGCCCATAATAGCCAGTTCCGCGGTTGCTTGGCCTTTCTTATTGTGCCTGCTCATC
>JAQULD010000139.1 GCA_028719045.1 Candidatus Omnitrophota bacterium
CACCGGCCAATACGATCTGCAATTTCTCTATGGTAGAGGAAACCTGGGACACCAGGGTGTAAAACAACCTGGTGTCATCGTCGGAATAAGAGATATTTTTTATGCTGGCCACGCTTAGAGCCCCGACCGCCGCATCCTGCACGAATAAAGGGACATCGAATGATGATTGTATGGCGCATTTCTGCGCGCCCTCTTCTTCGATAATATCGCCTTTTATCTCATATTCTATATCGCGCGGCTGGATAACTGAACCCCTAAGCGCGCTTAACGCGGATATCACCTTTAACTTTAACGCCTCAACAGCGCAACGCGGCACAGGGCGAGCGATGCGGATGATCATTTTTGCTTTTTTATCTTCTTCTAAAATAAATAAAGAAGCGCAGAAGTCGTAATCTATGATTTTATGGAGAGAATCCATGAGGGAATCCAGGAGATCGTTGTAATTGAACGAATAGTCGATTTTATTTGTGATATCCTGCCATATCGACAACTCGAACAGCTTTTTGTTCAATTCCTGGGAAAGGCGCTGATTTTCGGCTTTTAGAAATTCCAATTCTTCCATCTTTTAATTAATTCTTTTATAAGTTATTGAGCTGCATCAGGTTCTAAGGCTCGCGCAAAACCATGAATAATTATACTATACCCTGTATGCTTTGCATAGAAAAAATAAAGGCCCGGTTTTTAAAACCGGGCCTTTAATCGAAGCGCTGTTAATTATACTCTGGAAACTTTTACCGCCTGTTCGCCTTTAGGACCTTGTTCGATTTCGAACTCCACATCCTGGCCCTCTTCCAAAGATTTATAGCCTTCACCCTGAATTGCGCTAAAATGTACAAAGACATCTTTGCCGTTCTCAGGAGTAATGAATCCATAACCTTTCTGATTGCTGAACCACTTTACTTTACCTCTTGCCATTACTTTACCACCCTCCTTTCTTATTTAAACTTTGCTTTTTAAAGTATATAAGATATTCCATAATTGTCAATTACAAAATACAAATTTTTCTCAATAGTTCTGCGCCAGGACCTCATAATAGGATTGAGGGTGTTTGCAGGCCGGGCATTCTTTAGGGGGCTCAAAGCCTTCCGTAACATAGCCGCAATTTGTGCAATGCCACCTTACTTTCGCGCCCTTCTTGAAAACTTCGCCCTTTTCGACATTTCCGGCCAGTTTCCTGTATCTTTCTTCATGGAATTTTTCGACCTTGGCTATCTGGTCAAATGATGCCGCTATCTCTAGAAACCCTTCTTCCCTGGCTATTTTCGCGAAATCAACGTAAAGAGTTGTCCATTCCAGGTTCTCGCCGGCTGCCGCCGCTAAAAGATTGCTCCGGGAATCTTTTATCATTCCAGCCGGGTATGAAGCGGTGATCTGAGCGTCTCCGCCTTCCAGGTACTTAAAAAACACCTTGGCGTGCTCTTTTTCATTCTCCGCCGTTTCGGTAAATATGGCGGCTATCTGCTCAAAGCCTTCCTTTTTGGCAGCTGAAGCAAAATACGTGTACCTGTTCCTGGCCTGAGACTCACCGGCAAACGCCGCGAGCAGGTTTTTTTCTGTTTCCGAACCCTTGATCGATTTTGCCATTTTTCCCCCCTTGATTAGTTTATTTCAGATTCAATTTCTTCTATGAGCTGTTCTATTCCTTTCATTATGTTAACCGGCAGGAATTTTGAATTTTCCACTTCCATTTTCAGGGATTTGAGCGTGCTCAAAAACCTTTTAAGGGTCGCGGTTTTTCTTTCCGCCCTGGCGTCTTCAGGGGAAAGCTCCCGCCTCTGGCGTATGAGCGCGGTAAGGTCTTTTTTTAACTCGACCCCATCCCTGCCTTTTTCGAAAACTTTCTTTTTAAAATCCGAATAATCTTTTTCATCAAGAAGGTTTTTCGTCTTGGCCAGCCTTAAAACATTAATCGAATCCAGATTCGGCACCGCGGCGGCTTCCGAAGATTCACGGTATTCTTTCTTTAAATATCCGGGTTCCTCCTTTTCCAGAAAAAAATAAGACCTTAAGAGCTTCATCGCCGTGGGTTTCTTTATCCCGATCTCTTTGGTAGTGTATATATCGAACGTGCTAAAACCCCATCCCCGGTAAAGTTTATCTTTCCATACCGAATACAGGGATTGCCCGAGTTCTACCCATGAGGTCTTAAAATCTTTGGCGCTTTTCAGGATATGGAACCTGATTGAATCCGGTTCCATGCCTTCCATTTTATGTTCAATACTCTCCAGAGACTTTGGTTTTAAACTCATATTCTCTCCTCTTTCTTTAACGCTTGAGCTCAAGTCCTGCCACAAATGACTCGATCGAATTTACGTAGCTGTCTTCTGAAATTAAAAACGCCCTGTTATGGTCACCCGAGATTTCCACTAATTTCTTCGGCTGGGCCGCCGCGTCAAATAATTTTTTAGCCAAAGTAAAAGGCACCACTTCATCATCCCGGGAATGAATGAATAATTTGGGAGAAGCGACTTTCTTTATCCTGGACAATGAATCCAGTTTAATAGAAATAAATAACGGCGGCATATTCGGGTAAAGCGACCTGGCCATATCAAAGGCATTAGTAAACGAGCCTTCAGCTATTAGCCCGGCGGGATTGACTTTGGAAGCCAGCTCTATAGACGCGGAGTTACCCAGCGATTCGCCATAAATTATGATCTCAGACGGCTTAAGATTACGCTTATTCACCAGGTAATCATAAGCGGCGTGGGCATCCCGGTACAACCCTGCTTCGGTAGGCTTACCCCGGCTTTTTCCGTACCCATCGTAATCAAAAATAAAAAAATTAAGCCCCATATTATGAAAGATCCTGATCTTATCTATCCTGGTCCCGATATTGCCGGCGTTGCCATGGCAAAAAAGCACGGTAAATTTCGCTCCGGGCGCCGGAATAAACCAGGAATTGACCGACAATCCCGGTTTCGCGGCCAAATTTATTTCTTCAAAGGCAAGGCCGAGAGAAGCGGGCGTCGTGGAAATAACGCGGGAAGGAAAAAAAACGCTGCGCTTTTCCAGGTACCTGACATTAAGCAAAATTATACCCAAAACGGCAGCGGCGTAAAGCATGATCCGTGAAAATATCCGGTTAAAACAACGGAACAAAACTGGCTCGCTTTCTTTTTTGTTAAAACTTTTCCCAATGAAGCAGGCCTTCCAGCCTGCGTTTTTTATTCTGGTTCAGTATTTTTAAAGGCCAGCCGATAGATATCAGGCTTATCAATTTAAAGCCCTCAGGTACTCCTAAAAGGCCGGATACCTCTTTGGCATAAGGTTTCTTATCTCCGGCCACCCAGCAGGCGCCAAGGCCAAGGTCAGCCGCCGCGAGTAAAATATTCTCGGTAGCGGCGCAGCCGTCTTCCAGGTAATACTTGGTATCCTGGCAGTATACGGCAATACAACCGGCGGCGTCTTTAAGAAAAGGCCCGTGGTCGGCTATACGGGAAAGGGCTGACAGCTCCTCTTTATCGGTTATTACGATAAACTCCCATGGTTCAACCGCCCTGGCCGTGGGAGCCCGCCTGCCCGCATCTACCATCTTTTCCAGTAAATCCTTTGCCACCGGCTTTTGCGCGTATTCCCTTACGCTTACGCGCTTAGAAATGCATTCTAATGTTTCCATTTACTCTCCGTTTATTTGGTTTTATTCCAGGAAGGCGATTAGAAATCCTAATTCCCCTCTTCCCTCTTTTTCTTGTATTCCTCTACGATCTTCTGGGTTATTTCGGCAGGAACCTGCTGGTATTTGTCGAATTCCATCGAAGCGTTGGAACGTCCGCTGCTAAGAGAACGGAAAGCCGTCGCGTATCCGAACATTTCCGCCATAGGC
>JAQULD010000140.1 GCA_028719045.1 Candidatus Omnitrophota bacterium
AGGGCAATTCAGCGCGGGGACGCGGATATAATGATCACCGGAGGCACGGAAAGCTGTATTACCCATTTGGGAGTCGGGGGTTTTTGCGCCTTAAAGGCGCTTTCCACCAGAAATGATGAGCCAAAAAGAGCAAGCAGGCCTTTTGACCGCGAACGTAACGGTTTTGTTATGGCTGAAGGATGCGGCCTGGTAGTTCTGGAAAGCCTGGAACATGCTAAAAAGAGAAATGCCCGTATATACGCGGAAGTGGCCGGTTTTGGGATGTCCTGCGACGCTTACCATATAACCGCTCCCGATCCTGACGGCCATGGAGCTTCTCTGGCAATGAGCTTGTCTTTAAAAGACGCCAAATTAAATCCTGAAGAGGTTTCTTATATTAATGCCCACGGCACTTCCACAAAACTTAACGATAAAATCGAAACCCTGGCGATAAAAAAATCGCTGGGCAGCCACGCCAAGAAAGTAATGGTTTCTTCGACAAAGTCCATGACAGGCCATTTGCTCGGTGCCGCCGGAGGCGTGGAATTCATTGTTTCTTGTTTGACTATTAAAGATAGTATTGTTCCGCCTACCATAAATTATGAATTTCCAGACCCCGATTGCGACCTCGATTATGTCCCCAATACGGCGCGTAAGGCCGCTGTGGAAGTAGTAATGTCGAATTCGCTTGGATTCGGCGGCCACAATGCTACTGTCGTATTAAAGAAATTTAAAGGATAAGTCTCCTACGAACATGGGTTATACAATCGCTGAAAAAATATTAATGGCTCACTGCGACAGGATTGACCTGTCGCCCGGTGAATTCATTGAGGCCAAGGTGGATCTCTGCCTGGGCAATGATATTACAGCTCCTCTGGCTATAGAGGAGTTTAAGAAGGCCGGATTTACGAAGGTTTTCGATAAAAATAAAGTCGTGCTTGTCCCGGACCATTTTGCCCCCGCGAAAGACTTAAGGAGCGCCAACCAATGCAAGATCCTGGCTAATTTTGCGGCTGAGCAGAAGATAAAGAATTATTTCGAAGTCGGCTGTATGGGGATTGAGCACGCGCTTCTCCCTGAGCAGGGCCTGGTTATGCCGGGATATCTCATCATCGGGGCTGATTCCCATACCTGTACTTATGGCGCGTTAGGCTGCTATTCTACCGGGGTAGGTTCCACGGATCTCGGGCGCTGTTTTGCGGACGGGAAATGCTGGTTCAAGGTCCCCGCCAGCGTTAAATTCATTTTCAAAGGAAAACTTAAGAAATGGGTGGGCGGTAAAGACCTGATCTTGCATACCATAGGCCAGATCGGCGTTGACGGCGCCTTGTATAAGTCCATGGAATTCTCAGGACCGGTGATTTCTAAATTACCGATGGATGATAGATTTTCCATGTCCAATATGGCTATCGAGGCAGGGGCAAGGGCCGGTATCATAGAGCCCGATGAGATTACTTTCGATTATGTGCGTAAGGTGAGCAAGAAAAAACCGGCTCCCGCCTTATTAAAAAAATGGCTAAGGCTAAGAAGCGACAGTGACGCGCGGTACGAAAAAATATACGAATGGGATATCTCAAGCCTTGAACCTGTGGTCGCCTGCCCGCATTTACCCAGCAACGTTAAGCCCGCGAGCGAATTGAGCAAGGTGAAACTTGACCAGGTAGTGATCGGCTCCTGCACAAACGGCAGGATTTCCGATCTAAGGGCAGCCGCGAAGATATTGAAGGGAAAGAAAGTCAAATCCGGCTTAAGGCTGGTTGTGATCCCCGCTACTCAAAATATCTATCTTGAATGTTTAAAGGAAGGGCTGGTGGATATTTTTGTTAAAGCGGGAGGGGTTTTTTCCACGCCTACCTGCGGGCCTTGCTTAGGCGGGCATATGGGTATTTTAACCCAGGGCGAAACCTGCCTTGCCACGACCAACAGGAATTTTATCGGCAGGATGGGAAGCCCGGAATCATTTGTTTATTTGTCTAACCCGGCAGTCGCGGCCGCATCCGCCGTCACCGGCAGGATCACTCATCCCGGAGAAGTAGAGTAAAAAATATGATTTTAAAAGGTAAAGTCCATAAATTAGGCGATGATATCAATACCGACGACATAATCGCGGCAAAATACCTCGTTTCTACCGACGCCGCCGAGCTGGGGAAACACGCCTTAGAAAGCATAAAACCGGATTTTGTCAGTAAGGTGTCCGCAGGCGATATCATTGTCGCGGGAAAGAACTTCGGCTGCGGTTCGTCGCGTGAGCACGCTCCTTTGGCCATAAAGGGCTGCGGCATCTCCGCGGTCATCGCCAGGAATTTTGCGGCGATCTTTTTCAGGAACGCGATCAACATCGGTCTGCCATTCCTTGAATCCCAGGATGTCGATAAGATAGGGGACGGCGATCTGCTGGAAATCGACCTGTCCAACGGGCTCGTTAAGAATTTAAGCCGCAACGAAACTTATAGAACGCAGGCTTTCCCTGAATTCCTTCAGGATATTGTCAGGGCCGGCGGGTTAATGAAGTGGATAAAATCCAAGAAAGAGGTATAAGACCAACATGTATAAAATAGCGGTTATACCGGGCGATGGAACAGGCCCGGAAGTGATCCGGGAAGGCCTTAAGGTTTTGGAGGCAGCCGGTAAGAAGTTCGGTTTTAAATACGAGACAAAAGAATTTGATTTTAGCGGCAAAAGATACCTAAAGACTGGTAAACTCGTTAGTGACGGCGACATTGCCGAGCTAAAGCAATATAACGCGATTTACCTGGGAGCGGTAGGCGACCCGGATGTCAAACCCGGCATCATTGAAACAGGGGTATTGCTGAAGTTAAGGTTCGCGCTGGACCAGTACATAAATTTACGCCCGGTAAAGCTTTATAACTCCGACTTTTGCCCTTTAAAGGATAAAAAACCGGAAGATATCGATTTTGTGGTGGTGCGTGAGAACTCCGAAGGGCTATATAAAGGCATGGGTGAATTTAAGGATAAAGGGACTAAAGACGAGGTCGCCATCCAGATCTCTTATAATACCAGGAAAGGCGTTGAGCGCTGCATCCGCTATGCCTTTGAATATTGCAGGAAACGCAATAAAAGAAAAAAACTGACTTTAAGCGGCAAGACCAATGTTTTGACTTACGCCTGGGACCTGTGGCAGAGGACATTTAACGAGGTGGCAAAGGAATACCCGGATATTACCACGGATTATGCCCATGTCGACGCGACTACTATGTGGTTTGTCAAGAATCCGGAGTGGTTCGATGTCATCGTTACGGACAATATGTTCGGGGATATTATCACGGACTTAGGCGCAATGATCCAGGGCGGCATGGGTATCGCGGCCGGCGGGAATATAAATCCAACAGGCGTTTCCATGTTTGAACCGATAGGAGGAAGCGCTCCCAAATATACAGGTAAGAACGTGATCAATCCTTTGGCCGCGATCTGCGCGGGTGGCATGATGCTGGAGAATTTAGGGGAAGAAAAAGCCGGGAAGGCCATTGAGAACGCGGTCATCAGGATTGTGGGGAAAGATCTGAAATCGCTCGCCGCGGGTAAAATGGGCTATTCCACTACCGAGATAGGCGATTTAGTGGTAAAGAATTTATAACAAATATATTTTGGAGAAGCGGGAAAATGAATAAATCTAAATATAATGTCGCGGTAGTGGGCGTTGGAGTGGTGGGAATAGAAATGCTTAGGGTCTTAAAGCAGCGTGATTTTCCTGTCAATGAATTACGCGTGCTTGCCCGTTCCGCGAGAAATATTGAAGTGGACGGAAAGAAATATTCGGTGAAAGCGATCTCGCCGGAAGGTTTTGACGGGATAGACATAGCGCTTTTTG
>JAQULD010000141.1 GCA_028719045.1 Candidatus Omnitrophota bacterium
TCGATGCCCACCTCCTTGGCCCCGTCAATCTCCAGGAAACTGGAAGGTTTAAAACCTTCATAGGAGATTTCGGAATAAGCCAGGTCAGAAACCGCGATAATCTTGTTTTTTTGCGCGAATTTTACGGCTTCTTTGTAAAATTGCGGGTCGCAGGTCGCCCCTGTGGGGTTGTTCGGGTAATTCATGAAAAAAAGTTTTGATTTTTTCAGGATAGAAGCGGGGATTGTCTTGAAATCGATGAGAAAATCGTTGCTTTCCGATAAGGGCATAAGGTAAGGTTTTCCTCCCGCGAGTATCGTGCCGCCTTTATAAGGAGGATAACAGGGGTCGGGTACCAGAGAGTAGTCCCCGGTATTTAAAAATGCCAGGGGAAAGTGCGCTATACCTTCTTTTGACCCTATCAAAGGGAGTATCTCTTTGTCCGGGTCAAGTGTGACGTTAAAACGTTTTTTATACCACTGCGCGATCGCCAGGCGCAGTCTCGGCATGCCCTGATCAAGGGCGTAGCGGTGGTTCAGAGGGTCTAGCGAAGCCTTATATAACGCCTCAATGATGAACCGCGGTGTCGGCTGGTCGGGGTCTCCGACTCCCAAATCTATGATATCCCTTCCTTCCTGCCGGGCTTTCCTTTTCAATTTGTCGATCTCAAGGAACAGATACGGTGGAAGTTTTTCTAACCGTTTAGATATCTGGAAAGTCATTTAACCTCCGCGATTCCACCACCGGGTGGTGCTATTATAATTTATGTGCGCTATTTCTTCAAAACGTCCTGCATGGAATAAAGTCCCGCAGGTTTATTAGCTATCCATTTGGCCGCTTTCAAGGCCCCCAGCGCGAACAGGTCGCGCGAATGCGCCTGGTGCTTTATCTCAATGCGTTCCGAATTGCCGCAAAATATGACCGTGTGGTCTCCTACGATATCCCCGAGCCTGATAGCGTGCGTGGGGATCTCTTTTTTTGTGGCATTAGCCAGGATTTCGGCTAATTTCTTCGCTGTTCCGGAAGGCGAGTCTTTTTTTGTTTTGTGGTGCGCCTCCACGATCTCAACGCTATAGTCAGGCCCAAGGCGGCTGGCGATCTCAGGCAAGACCGAAAACAGCACGTTTACCCCTATGGCCATGTTGGGGGTAAAGACAACAGGGATAACTTTGGACACCTCTTCGATTTTTTTTAACTGCGCGTCATTAAAGCCGGTCGTTCCCAGGACCAGCGCTTTGCGGTACTTTGCCGCGTAATCGAGGTTAATATCCGAGCCTTCAGGCACCGTAAAATCGATGAACACGTCGATAAGGAACATTCCGTCTTGCGTGGAAGAAATCCTTAGTTTACCCAGTTCCTTGCCTATCGCGGGGATGCCTTTTCTTTCCAGCACAAGCGCAACTTCAAAGTCTTTATCGCAAGACGCTAATTCATATATGCGCCTGCCCATTTTTCCGCAGACGCCTGCTATTCCCAATTTAATCATTTGTTTTGCTCCTTAATTTAAAGGATACCGTACTCGCGCAACGCTTTTTTCAGCTTTTCCGCGTTTTCCGCGGACATTTCGCACAAAGGCAGGCGGAGATCCGGCTCGCAAAGTTTTAACAGCCCCATTGCCGTTTTGACCGGAATAGGGTTAGTTTCGATAAACATCGCTTTTACCAAAGGCAGGAGCTTAAAATGGAGTTCCTGGGCTTTTTTCACATTTCCTTTTTCGAATTCGCTTACCAGCCGGGCTACATCAGCCGGGACAATATTGGCCACGACCGAGATGATGCCGGTCCCTCCGATGCTAAGCACAGGCAAAGTCAGCCCGTCATCTCCCGAAAGAAGGTCAAATTCTTTAGGACAAAGGGATTTTACCCTGGACATCTGCTCAAGGTTGCCGGAAGCCTCTTTTACCCCGAC
Organism: Candidatus Omnitrophota bacterium; assembly: GCA_028719045.1. The sequence goes on from JAQULD010000141.1 coordinate 1,888, forward strand.
AATATTTTTGCAGTCTGAAGCCAGTTTTGCGATCGTCTCCGGCTCGATATTTACTCCGGTGCGGGAAGGGATATTATAAAGGATCACCGGGATATCCGCGCATTCCGCTACCGCTTTAAAATGCAAATAAAGGCCTTTTTGAGTCGGCCTGTTATAATAAGGAGCCACATGCAGGGTAGCATCCGCTCCGGATTTGGCCGCCTGCTTCGTAAGCATTATCGCTTCTTCAGTGGAATTCGAACCTGTGCCGGCTATTACGGGTACCCTTTTCTGCGCCGCTTCGATCACGATTTCAATGACCCGTTCGTGTTCAGCCCAGGACAAAGTCGCGGATTCACCCGTAGTCCCGCAGGGTACCAGCCCTTGAGTTTTGTTCCTGATCTGGAAATTCACAAGTTCTTTTAATTTCTTTTCGTCGATCTTCTGATTTTTGAAAGGCGTGACCAGTGCGACTAAAGAACCTTTAAACATTTTGACTTTTCCTTTCTTACTAAAGCGGGATCTCTCCCCTGAATACAATTTCGGCTGTCCCCTCAAGCCAAACATCGGTGAACCCATTTTTAGTTTTTTTGAAATAAACCGTCAGTTCTTCCCGGCTTTGCGTGGAGACTGTGACTTTATCCGGCGCTCCGCTTTTGAAAGCGAAGATAAGCGCTGCCGCGGCGGAACCTGTTCCGCAGGCGAGTGTCTCGCCTTCCACCCCTCTTTCGTATGTCCTGACTTTGATCGAATCCTCTCCTGTCAGTTCAACGAAATCGACGTTCGTCCCGGCAGGCTGAAATTTACTGTTATTGCGTACTTGCCTTCCTATAGCATCCACATCTATATTATCCAGCCCTTCCACAAAAATAACAGTGTGCGGGACCCCGGTATTTATGAAGTTTACGCATATATGTTTGTCTCCGAGCTGGACCGGGAAATTCAATTTCATGGCTTTCGGTTCGGTCAGCCGTATCTTTATTTTTTTTCCGTTCACCTCGGCCAATATCCTGCCGGCCAGGGTCTTGATCTTTAGTTTCGCGTGTTGCCGTTTATGTTTTAGGCTTAAATAATACGCCGCGCACCTGGCTCCGTTGCCGCACATCTGGGCTTCGGAACCGTCCGCGTTAAAAATACGCATCTTTGTATCTAAGCCTTCCGCCTTTTCCAGCAAAAGCAGGCCGTCCGCTCCTATGCCGTATTTCCTGTCGCAGATTTGCTCCGCTTTTACTGAAAGCGGGGTATTTATCGTGTTTAATTTATTTTCAATGATGACAAAATCATTACCGGCAGCCACCATTTTCGAGAACGGTACTGTTTTTTTATTGGGTTTCGCCATGGCTACAACCTCTCTTTTTGGATAAGATCCCGGTAATTCTCTCTGTCCCTGATCAGCCGCACCGAGCTGTTTTTCACCATTACTTCAGCGGCCCTCGGCCGCGAATTATAGTTGCTGGACATACTGAACCCATAAGCCCCGGCGCTCATAACAGCGAGATAATCCCCTTCTTTTACGGGCGCAAGCAGCCTGTCTTTGGCGAAGAAGTCCCCGCTTTCGCATATAGGTCCGACCACGTCCACTTTGTCCAAAGTCCCGGAAGCCGATTGCCTGAGGGGCAATATAGTATGGTATGCCCCGTATAACGAAGGCCTGATCAAGTCGTTCATCCCGCCGTCTACGATAATGAATTTCTTTAAAGGGGTATTTTTTACGTACAAAACTTTTACCAAAAGTATTCCCGCCTGTCCCGCGATGAATCTTCCGGGCTCGAGTATTATTTTAAGCCCTGTTTTTTCCAAAAGCGGAAGTATTTTTCCGGCGAACTCGGCGGCGGTCTGCGGGGTCTCGTCGTTATAAACTATCCCAAGTCCCCCTCCTATATTAAGGTATTCAAGTTCTATCCCGGATTTTCGCAGTTTTTTAATGAATTTCG